>NZ_JANLNX010000011.1:0-84351 GCF_025466015.1 Pseudomonas sp. 5P_5.1_Bac1
ATCCCCGTAGGAGCGAGCTTGCTCGCGATCCGGCCGCACCTAACCGCCGCCCACCACCTTCATCGCCAACCGCTGCCGCGCGCTGTGCAGCATGTGCAAGGTGATCTTGCGCACTTCCGCCTTGCTCACTTCGATGTGCGCGCGCAGCAACTGGCAAGCCTGTTCGCCGCGACGCTGGAGGATCGCGTCGAGGATGTCGCCATGCTCCTCGTAGGTGGCGAACACCCGCGGCGACTGGGTGAAATCCAGGCGCCGGATGATGCGGATCTGCTCGGTCACCTCGCGGTGCACCCGGGCCATTTCCCGGTTGCCGGTGGCGGCTACCAGCGCGCAGTGGAATTCCTCGTCCAGGCGTGACACCGCGCGGCCATCCTGCAAACGCTGGCCCTCCTCGACCAGCCAGATGTTCACCAGATGTTCCAGGTGCCCGGCCAGTTCGACCTCCAGCCCGCACAGATGGCGAACCGAGGCCAGTTCCAGAACGATGCGCAGGTCATACAGCTCCTCGAACCGCGCGAAGTCGAACGGCCGGACCTGCCAGCCGCTGCGAAAATGCACTTCCAGGTAACCCTCGCGCTCCAGGTGGTAGAGTGCCTGGCGCACCGGCGTGCGGCTGACGGCCAGGCGCTTGGCAACATCGCCTTCGCTGAAGCGATCGCCCGGCAGCAGGCGGAATTCGAAAATGTCCTCCTTGAGCTGCTGGTAGATGCCTTCGGCGAGGTTTTCCGGCCGCTCCCGGGCGGCCTTTTTTTCAGGGGTGGGTAACATGATCAGACGTCCTCAAGCCACGGGATCCAGCAACAGCAATGCGTCGCCGGGCAGTACCGCCTTGCCCGGCTGGCAGCGCACGGCGCGCACCGTTCCGCTGACCGGCGCGAACACCGACAGCTCCATTTTCATCGCCTCCACGACCATCAACGGCGCCCCCGCTTCCACGGTCTGACCCGGCTGCACGAGGATTTTCCAGACGCTGCCGCACATGTCGGCGCTGACCACATGGGCATCGCCGTAGTCATCGGCGTCGTGCGGTGGACGGATCGCGGCGGTGGCCTCTTCATCATCCTGCTCGCGCCAACGGGCGATTTCCGCATTGAACGCCTGTTTCTGCCGCGCCTGGAAGTCGGTGATCTCCGCTTCATTGGCCTGGAGGAAACGCTGGTACTCAGCGAAGTCGAACACCGCGTCCTCGATGCGGATCTGCGCCCGGCCCTCGCGGAAGGCATCGCGGAAGGTGTCCAGTTCAGCCTCGCTGACCGGATAGAAGCGCACCTGGTCGAAGAAGTGCAGCAGCCACGGCTGGCCGTCCTTGAACTGGGCGTTGCGCGAAAAGCGGTTCCAGATCGGCAGGGTCCGCCCCACCAGTTGATAGCCGCCGGGAGAATCCATGCCGTAAATGCACATGTACATGCCGCCGATACCGACGGTGCCTTCGGCGGTGAAGGTCCGCGCCGGGCTGTATTTGGAACTGAGCAGACGATGGCGCGGGTCGAGCGGCACCGCGCACGGGGCGTCCAGATAAACATCGCCCAGGCCGAGAATCAGGTAGCTGGCGTCGAAGAGGATGTCGCGCACTTCCTCGCGGGTCGCCAGGCCGTTGGCGCGCTGGATGAAGTCGACATTGTTCGGCAGCCAGGGCGCTTCGCTGCGCACGGTTTCGCTGTAGCGCTGCACGGCGCCGAGGGTGGCGCTGTCCTCGAAGGCCATCGGCAGGTGGATGATCCGCGTGGGGATTTTCACCTCGTCGACGTCCGCCAGCCCGGCCTCCAGCTCCAGCAAATGCGCAATCAACGCCGACTGGTGCAGTTGCCGGCTGTTGTAGCGCAGTTGCAGCGAGCGCACGCCCGGCGCCAACTCTTCCAGACCGCGCAACGGTTTGGCCTTGAGCGCTTCCATCAACAGGTGGATACGCAGGCGCAGGGCCAGGTCGAGCACGTTGTCGCCGTATTCCACCAACACGTAGGCGTCGCCCGCCTGGCGGTAGGTGACGTGCGGGCGCTTGCCGCTGGCGGGCAGCTCGGCGAGCACCGTGGCGGACACCGTGGTGGCCGGTTGCAGGCTGGGCGCCGGCAGGGTCACCGCGGCAATCGCCGCCAGCGCCGCGATGCTGCCCAGTTGCGCCTGCTCCAGGCTCTGCGCCTGTTTGAAGCTGATCGGGTGGAACCGCACGGTGTCGCCGGGCTTGACCTGGCCGACCTTCCACAGCTCGGCCTTGGCGATGGTCACCGGGCAGACGAAACCGCCCAGGCTCGGGCCATCCTTGGTCAGGATCACCGGGAAGTCGCCGGTGAAGTTGATGGCGCCGATGGCGTATTCGCAATCGTGCACGTTCGACGGGTGCAGCCCCGCCTCGCCGCCGTCGGCCCGCGCCCAGCCCGGCTTGGGCCCGGAAAGGCGCACGCCGAGGCGATTGGAGTTGTAGTGCACTTCCCATTCGGCGGCGAAGAATGCCTCGATGGATGCTTCGGTGAAGAAGTCCGGCGCGCCGTGCGGGCCGTAGAGCACGCCGATCTGCCAGGTGCGGCCGTAGGCGGGAATCAGGCTGGCGTCCAGCGCCTGCGGCGGGCTCACCGGCGCCGGCGTGGTGCAGGCGGCCAGCTCGGGACGGGACACGCCGAGGATATCGCCGGGACGCAGGGTGCGCCCGGCATGACCGCCAAACTGGCCGAGGGCGAAGGTCGAGCGGCTGCCGAGATAGACCGGCACATCCAGGCCGTTGCGCACCGCCAGATAGGTGCGACAGCCACTGGCGGCGCGACCCAGCCTGAGCACTTGTCCGGCCTTGACCGCGATCGGCGCCCAATAGGCGATGCCCTCGCCGTCCAGGGTCGCCGGGCAATCGGCGCCGGTCAGGGCGATCAAGCCGTCGCTGTGGAAACGCAGGGTCGGTCCCTGCAAGGTGAATTCCAGACCCGCGGCGCTCTCGTGGTTGCCGACGATGCGGTTGGCCAGGCGAAAGGCGAAATCATCCATCGGCCCGGACGGCGGCACGCCGATGTCCCAGTAGCCGAGCCGGCCGGGAAAGTCCTGCACGCTGGAGTAGGTGCCTGGCTCCAGCACTTCGATGGCCTGCGGCTGATAGTCGAAGCTGTCGAGCAGCCGGGTCCAGACGTCGCCGCTGTGGAAACGCGGTGCGGCCACCACCTGGCGTAGGTAGTCGAGGTTGGTGGCGATGCCGTGCAGACGGGTCGCGGCCAGCGCCGCGGTCATGGCGGCGATCGCCTGCTCGCGGGTGTCGGCGTGAACGATCAGTTTGGCGATCATCGGGTCATAGAAGGCCGAAACCTCACTGCCGGTGCTGACCCAGGTATCGATTCGCACGTCCGCCGGAAAATGCACGTCGGTCAACACACCCGGGCTCGGCTGGAAGTTCTTCAGCGGATCTTCGGCGTACAGGCGCACCTCGATCGCCGCGCCTTGCGGTTGCCGCTGCAGCGCCGGCCAGTCCAGCGCCTCGCCGGCGGCGACCTGGAGCATGCATTCGATCAGGTCCAGGCCGGTGACCATTTCGGTCACCGGGTGCTCGACCTGCAGGCGCGTATTGACTTCCAGGAAGTAGAAATCGTCGCGGGCGGCGTCATAGATGAACTCGACCGTGCCGGCGCTGCGGTAGGCCACCGACTCGCCGAGCTTCACCGCGGCGGCATGCAGGCGCTCGCGGGTCGCCTGTGGCAGGTTCGGCGCCGGGGTTTCTTCCACCACTTTCTGGTTGCGCCGCTGCAACGAGCAGTCGCGCTCGCCGAGGGCCACCACGCGGCCCTGGCCGTCACCGAAAATCTGCACCTCGACATGCCGCGCCTGATCGACAAAGCACTCCAGGAACACCCCGGCATCACTGAAAAACTGCTCGCCCATGCGCTTGACGCTGTCGTAGGCGCTGGCCAGCGCGGCGGCGTCGGCGCAGCGGGTCAGGCCGATGCCGCCTCCGCCGGCGGTGGTTTTCAGCATCACCGGGTAACCGATGCGCTGCGCGGCCTGCAAGGCGTCGTCGAGGCTGTCGAGCAGCCCGGTGCCGGGCGCCATCGGCACGCCGGCCAGCGCCGCCAATTCACGGGCACGGTGCTTGAGGCCGAACTCGCGAATCTGCAACGCGGTCGGGCCGATAAAGGCGATGCCCTCGGCCTCGCAGGCCTCGGCGAACTCGGCGCTTTCCGAAAGAAAACCATAGCCCGGATAGATGGCCTGGGCGCCGCTCTCGCGAGCTGCTTGAAGAATGCGTTCGGCACGCAGGTAACTGTCGGCGGCTTTCTCGCCGCCCAGGGCGATGGCGAGGTCGGCATCGCGGACATGCTGGGCGTTGCGGTCGGCCTCGGAATACACCGCGACACTGCGCACCCCGAGTTTTTTCAAGGTGCGAATGGCACGGACGGCGATTTCGCCACGGTTGGCGATCAGGACGGTATGGAACATTGCGCTCTCTCCTTAAGCGGGTTTGCGGCTGGCGACAAAAGCGCGCCATCCGGCAAAGGCAGTGATGTCCTCGGCGCTTTCCAGCGCCCAGGCTTCGCAGATGAATCCTTTCACCCAGCGACCGTCGTTCAGCTGCACATTGCCGATGCCCAAGGGTAGTGGAATCTCCGCGACGAACTCGCCGAAGCGCGCCAGCGGGATATCCCAGACCTCGACGATGATCGAACTTCCGCTGCCATCGGCGCTGCGCGCCAGGCCCGGCTTGGGCGGCACGGTGCCGGGCAGCGCGTACAGGCGGTAGTCGGCGCTGGTCAGGGTTTGCTCCACCAGCACCGCGTCGCGGGTCAGCAACTGGAAATTCAGCGGCATGCCGGTGAGGTGAGCGCCCACCACCGCCAGGCGCACGCAACCCGGCGCCTGCATCACCGGCGCAGCGGGCGGCAAGGCACGACCGGTGGCGCCGAGCGGCAACGCCAGCGCCTGTTGCCAGCGCTTGCCCAACGAAGCCAGCGCGTGGTCGTGCCAGGCCGGGGCAATCAGGGTGATGCCCGCGGGCAGGCCGTCGTCGCGCAAGCCGGCGGGCAGCGCCAGGGCGCTGAGGTCGGCGAGGTTGGTGAAATTGGTGTAGGTGCCGAACTGGCTGTTGAACAGCACCGGCTCGGCCTGCATCTCGTCCAGCGTGCGCAGGGTCGGCGAGGTCGGCACCACCAGCGCATCGAAGCCGTCCAGCGCCAGCTCGATGGCGCGGCTCAGCCCCGCCCGCGCGTACTCGGCACGGAAGGCATCACAGGCGCTGAAGCCGAGGCCGCTCTCGACGATGCCACGCACCACCGGGTTGATCGCCTCGGGCGCCGCCGCCAGCATCGCCGACACCGCCACCGTGCGCTCCGCGACCCAAGGGCCTTGGTAAAGCTGGCTGGCCAGTTCACGGAACGGCGCGAAATCAACGGTCACCAGTTCCGCACCGAGTTCGCGCAGGCGCTCAAGCGAACGCTGGTAGACCGCCTGGTTGCCGTGGTCGCCGAAAAATTCCAGGCTGTCCGGCACCGCCAGGCGTGGCGTCGCGCCGATCGCCACGGGCGCCGTGCCGGGATTGCGCCGGGAGTAGGCGTCACCCGCGTCAAAGCCGCCAGCGACGGTCAGCACCCGCTCGGCATCCGCCACGGTCAGGGCGAAGATCGAGATGCAGTCCAGGGTGCGGCATGCCGGCACCAGCCCCTTGTTCGACAGCAGGCCCTTGGTCGGCTTCAGTCCGACGATATTGTTGAACCCCGCCGGCACCCGGCCCGAGCCCGCGGTGTCGGTGCCCAGCGAAAACGCCACCAGCCCGCGCGCCACCACCGACGCCGAGCCGGAACTGGAGCCGCCGCTGACGTAGGCCGGATCGAAGCTGTTGGGCACGGCGCCATAGGGCGAGCGGGTGCCCACCAGGCCGGTGGCGAACTGGTCCAGGTTGGTCTTGCCCAGCAACACCGCGCCGGCCGCCTGCAGACGGGCGACGACGGTGGCGTCTTCGCCGGCGACATAGGCGAACTCGGGGCACGCGGCAGTGGTCGGCCAGCCGGCGGCATCGATGTTGTCCTTGACCGCGAAGGGCACGCCGTACAGCGGCAGCTTGGTCAGATCACCGTCCACCGCCGCCCGCTGCGCAGCCAGGCCGGCGAGACGCGCACTCAAATGCTCCGGCGAAATCCGGGTGATCCACGCCGGGTCGCTGTCGGGGAACTGTTGCAGCAGTTCGAAAAGAAAGTCCGGGGTCAGGTCGCCGCTTGCGTAAGCGTGCTGCCAATCACCGAGAGTCCAGCCGAGGGTTCGCAGAGGAAGGGATTGCATGGGGGTACTCCATCTTGTATCCAAGTTTGGATTCGCTGGAGCAAAGGTCGGGCCAAGTGAAGTAATGGCTTTCAGATCAAGGTGTTAACTCAACAATGGCTGTAGGAAAGATCCTCATGCTGCTGCAGGGTGGTGCGGGGTGCTTGGTTGTGGTGCTGACAGGACCGCCGCGCGGTCTTTGGCGACGGTTCGGGGCGAAGAGCCGCAAAACGGTGCCGAACCCGCACTACCCCAAACCGCCCCGCCCCCGTAGAATGCGCTCCTTTTTTTCCTGGGGCAGAACGCCATGAGCTCAATCGAACAAGGTCCCGGCGCACCGGCGCAGGCCAATGAACTGGTGCTTGGCCTGGAAGACCGGCCACGCCTGTTGATCGGCCTGCTGGCCGCGCTGCAGCACCTGCTGGCGATCATCGTGCCGATCGTCACCCCGGGGCTGCTGATCTGTCAGGCGCTGGGCGTGTCGGCCCGCGATACCAACCTGATCGTGTCGATGTCGCTGGTCATCTCCGGCATCGCCACCTTCGTCCAGTGCCGCCGCTTCGGGCCGTTCGGCGCCGGGCTGCTGATCGTGCAGGGCACCAGCTTCAACTTCGTCGGCCCGCTGATCGCCGGCGGCGCGCTGATGGTCAAGCAAGGCACGCCGGTGGAAGCAGTGATGGCGGCGATCTTCGGCGTGGTCATCGCCGGTTCGTTCGTGGAAATGGGCATCTCGCGCATCCTGCCGTTCGTCAAACGCCTGATCACCCCGCTGGTCACCGGCATCGTCGTGCTGATGATCGGCCTGACCCTGATCAAGGTCGGCCTGATCAGCATGGGCGGCGGTTTCGCCGCGATGGGCAACGGCACCTTCGCCAACGGCGAGAACCTGCTGCTGTCCGGCGTGGTGCTGGCGATCATCGTCGTACTCAACCGCATTCCGCTGGTGTGGATGCGCAGTTGCGCCATCGTCATCGCCCTGGCCGTCGGCTATGCCCTGGCCGGCTACCTGGGCCGCCTGGATTTCACCGGCATGCACGAAGCGGCGCTGTTCCAGGTGCCGGTCCCGCTGCATTTCGGCCTCGGCTTCTCCTGGGCGCTGTTCATCCCGATGCTGGTGATCTACCTGGTCACGTCGCTGGAAGCCATCGGTGACGTCACCGCCACCAGCAAGGTCTCGCGCCAGCCGGTGGAAGGCCCGCTGTGGATGCAGCGGATCAAGGGCGGCGTGCTGGTCAACGGCGCCAACTCGCTGCTGGCGGGCGTGTTCAACACCTTCCCCAGCTCGATCTTCGCGCAGAACAACGGCGTGATTCAGCTCACCGGCATCGCCAGCCGCCATATCGGTGTGTGGATCGCCCTGATGCTGGTGGTGCTGGGCCTGTTCCCGGCGGTCGCCGGGGTGATCCAGGCCGTTCCGGAGCCGGTGCTCGGCGGCGCTGCCATGGTGATGTTCGGCGCGGTCGCGGCCTCGGGGATCAATATCCTCGCCAGCACCAGCCTCGACCGCCGCGCCCTGCTGATCATCGCCGTGTCCCTGGCGCTGGGCCTGGGCGTGGCGCAGGTGCCGGAGTTCCTCGCGCACATGCCGTCGGCGCTGCGCAACGTGCTGGAATCCGGCGTCGCCACCGGCGGTATCTGCGCACTGGTGCTGAACTGGTTCCTCCCGGAAGCCCGTCGCGAAGACTGAAGCACGCGTCCGCGACGCCAAAGCCCGCAGCCTGCTGCGGGCTTTTTGTTTTATCATTCCCGCAGTTTTTTCCCACAGAGCCTGCCATGAAGTTCGCCATCGCAGTTTTTTCCCCAGGCCACGCGCCCTCCTCGCGCCGGGCCCTGCTCTTCGCCCAGGCGGCCCTGGCCGGCGGGCACGAGATTGTCCGGTTGTTCTTCTACCAGGACGGCGTGCACAGCGCCTCGGCCAACGTGGTCACGCCGCAGGACGAAGCCGATATCCCCGCGCAGTGGCGCGCCTTCGTCAGCGACCATCAGCTCGACGCCGTGGTCTGCATCGCCGCCGCCCTGCGCCGTGGCGTGCTGAATGAAGAAGAAGCCACGCGCTACCAACGCCCGGCGGTGAACCTGCCAGCGCCGTGGGAACTGTCCGGCCTCGGCCAGTTGCACGAAGCCGCGCAAACCGCCGACCGTCTGGTCTGCTTCGGAGGTGATTGAAATGGCCAAGTCCCTGCTGATCATCAGCCGCCAGGCACCGTGGAGTGGCCCATCGGCCCGCGAAGCGCTGGATATCGCCCTGGCCGGCGGCGCCTTCGACCTGCCGCTAGGCATGCTGTTTCTCGATGACGGTGTGTTCCAGCTCGCCGCCGCTCAACAACCGGCGTTGCTGCAACAGAAGAACCTCGCGGCCAACCTCCAGGCGCTGCCGATGTTCGGCGTCGAAGAACTGTTCGCCGCCGCCAGCAGCCTGCGCGAGCGCGGCCTGGCCGCCGAGGGCCTGAGCCTGCCGGTGGAGGTGCTGGATGACATGGCCCTCGCCGCGCTGATCGACCGTTTTGACCAGGTGGTAACCCTCTGATGAGCACCCTGCACGTCATTTCCCATTCGCCCTTCAGCGACAACCGTCTCTACAGTTGCCTGCGCCTGCTGGGCCCCCACGATGGCCTGCTGCTGTGCGGCGACGCGGTCTACGCGCTGCAACCCGGCAGCGCGCCGCTTGAGGGGTTGCGCACCCTCGGCCCGCGCCTCTACGTCCTCGAAGAAGACCTGCAGGCCCGCGCCATCACCGAGAGTCCGGCCACCGCCGTCGACTACCCGGGCTTCGTCGCGCTGTCCTTGAACTACGACAAGGTCAATAGCTGGCTATGAACACCCTTACCGTCAACGGCCGCGACATCGCCCTGGACAAGGATGGCTATCTGGTCGATTTGAGCGACTGGTCCGAGGACGTCGCCCAGGCCCTGGCCGCCCGCGAGTCGCTGGAACTGAGCGCCGATCACTGGGAAGTGCTGACGCTGCTGCGCCAGTTCTACCAGGAGTTCGAGCTGTCGCCGGCGACCCGTCCGCTGATCAAGTACACCGCTCTCAAGCTCGGCGTGGAAAAAGGCAACAGCCTGCACCTCAACCGCCTCTTCAACGGCACTCCCGCCAAACTCGCCGCCAAGCTGGCGGGCCTGCCCAAGCCGACCAATTGCATATGAATTCACCACTCCCGCTCGTTACCGAAACCCCGGAAGAACACCCCTTCGCCCAGTTCGTGCGCATCCTCGGCAAGGGCAAGCGCGGCGCCCGCGGCCTGACCCGCGAGGAAGCCCGCGAGGCCATGGGCCTGCTGCTCGACGGCAAGGTCGAGGACACCCAGCTCGGCGCCTTCCTGATGCTGCTGCGGCACAAGGAAGAAAGCCCGGAAGAACTCGCCGGCTTCACCGAAGCCCTGCGCCAGCGCCTGAATGCCCCGGCCATCGCCGTCGATATCGACTGGCCAAGCTACGCCGGCAAGAAGCGTCACCTGCCCTGGTACCTGCTGGCAGCGCGCTGCCTGGCGATCAATGACGTGCGCATCCTGATGCACGGCGGCGGCGCACATACCGCCGGGCGCCTGTATACCGAGCAGGTGCTGGATCTGGTCGGTATTCCGTTGTGCCGCAACTGGGGCGAAGTCGAGACGGCCCTTGAACAGCACAACCTCGCCTTCTTCCCGTTGCAGGACTGGGCGCCGGGCCTGCAACGCATGATCGACCTGCGCAACACCCTCGGCCTGCGCTCGCCGATCCACTCTCTGGCGCGGGTGCTCAATCCGCTGGGTGCGCGCTGCGGCCTGCAGAGCATCTTCCATCCCGGTTACCAGGCGGTGCACCGCGAAGCCAGTCGCTTGCTCGGTGACCGCGCCATAGTGGTCAAGGGCGACGGCGGCGAGATCGAGATCAACCCGGATGCCACCAGCCATCTCTACGGCACTGCCGACAGCGCGGACTGGGACGAGGAATGGCCGCAGATGTCGGAGCAGCGCCATGTGAAGCCGGCCAGCCTGGAGCCGGATCATTTGCTTCGGGTCTGGTGTGGTGAGGCCAGCGACAGTTATGGCGAGATGGCGGTGGTCGCGACCATGGCCCTGGCCCTGCGTGGCCTGGGCCACAGCCGGGACGACGCCTTCGCCAAAGCCCGTGAATACTGGGCAACGCGCCTGGCCTGATAACAACCCATCGAATCCATCGATCAAAAACCCGGGATCTTTGCGCTATTTGTTCGAACTGAAGTCCGTAGACTGGGCTCCAACTTCTATACGAATTGCCAAGGAGCCCCCTCATGGGCCTGTTGATCGATGGACGCTGGCACGACCAGTGGTACAAAAGCAGCAAGGACGGCGCCTTCGAACGCGAAAACGCCCAGCGCCGCAACGCCCTGCCCGCCGCCGAGGCCGGGCGTTATCACCTCTATGTGTCGCTGGCCTGTCCGTGGGCGCATCGCACCCTGATCCTGCGCAAGCTCAAGGGCCTGGAAAGCCTCATCGACGTCTCGGTGGTCAGTTGGCTGATGGGCGAACAGGGCTGGACCTTCGACCAGAGCCAGGGCTCCACCGGCGACAAACTCGACGGCCTCGACTTCCTGCACCAGCGTTACACCCGCGACGACCCGAACTACACCGGCCGCGTCACCGTGCCGGTGCTGTGGGACAAGCAGGAGCAGCGCATCGTCAACAACGAGTCGTCGCAGATCATCCGCATCTTCAACAGCGACTTCGATGAACTCACCGGCAATCGCCTGGACCTCTACCCCGAACCGCTGCGGGCGAAGATCGACGCGCTCAACGAACGGATTTACCCGGCGGTCAACAACGGCGTCTACCGCGCAGGCTTCGCCACCTCGCAGGCGGCCTACGAAGAAGCGTTCGATGCCTTGTTCGCGGAGCTGGATGCGTTGGAGCAGCTACTGGACGGGCAGCGTTACCTGGCCGGGGAATACCTGACCGAGGCCGATGTGCGCCTTTTCACCACGGTCGTCCGGTTCGACGCGGTGTACCACGGCCACTTCAAATGCAACCTGCGGCGCATCGAGGATTACCCGAACCTGAGCAACTGGCTGCGAGAGCTGTATCAATGGCCGGGCGTGGCCGAGACGGTGGATATGGAGCATATCCAGCGCCACTACTACATGAGCCACAAGACGATTAACCCAAACGGCATCGTGCCCAAAGGGCCGTTGCAAGACTTTGGGCGGGCGCATGATCGGGAAAGGCTGGTTGGGCGGGGGATCTGGAGGAAGACCGGCGTCTGAATGATATTTGGGTCGCTGTGCGGCCTTCGCGAGCAAGCTCGCTCCTACAGGAAGGCATCACCAACCGTGTAGGAGCGAGCTTGCTCGCGATGGCCCAAAAACGACTAGCCCTGAGCCCCTTCGAACCACTTCAGCTTGTCCCGCAACTGCACCACCTCCCCAACGATCACCAGCGTCGGCGCATGAACCTCATGCTCCGCCACCAGTTGCGGCAGGTCTGCCAGGGTGCCGGTGAAGACCCGCTGGTTCTTGGTGGTGCCCTGCTGGACCAGCGCCGCCGGCGTATCCGCCGCGCGACCGTGACGAATCAGCTCGGCGCAAATGGTCGGCAAGCCGACCAGCCCCATGTAGAACACCAGGGTCTGGGCCGGCGCGACCAGATCATCCCAAGGCAGATTGCTGGTGCCGTCCTTGAGGTGGCCGGTCACGAAACGCACCGATTGGGCATAGTCGCGATGGGTCAGCGGAATCCCGGCATACGCCGAGCAACCACTGGCCGCCGTGATCCCGGGCACCACCTGAAACGGAATGCCCTGCTCCGCCAACTCCTCGATTTCCTCGCCTCCGCGACCGAAGATGAACGGGTCGCCGCCTTTCAAGCGCAGCACCCGCTTGCCCTGACGGGCCAGGTCCACCAGTTGCTGGTTGATCTGATCCTGCGGTACGGAGTGATCGGCGCGGCGCTTGCCGACATAGATACGCTCGGCATCACGCCGGCACATCTCGATGATCGCCGGAGCAACCAGACGGTCGTAAAGCACCACATCGGCTTGTTGCATCAGGCGTAGCGCGCGGAAGGTCAGCAGGTCCGGATCACCCGGGCCGGCACCGACCAGATACACCTCGCCAGCATTCTGCTGGGTAGCGCCATCCACCTTGGCCTGCAACAGGCGTTCGGCTTCGGCGCCCTGCCCGGCCAGTTGCCGCTCGGCGATCGGGCCCTGGAACACTTCTTCCCAGAAACCGCGACGCTGATTGACGTCCGGGTAGAGCCCCTTGACCCGCTCGCGAAAACGCGCGGCCAGACCGGCAAGCTCACCATAGGCGGCAGGAATCCAGGTCTCCAGACGGGCGCGGATCAACCGCGCCAGTACCGGGGCGTCGCCGCCACTGGACACTGCGACCACCAGCGGCGAACGGTCGACGATAGCCGGGAAGATCACCGAGCACAGCGCCGGCGCGTCCACCACGTTGACCGGTACGCAACGACGCCGCGCATCCGCTGAAACCTGGGCGTTGAGCGCCGGGTCGTCGGTGGCGGCGATGATCAGTTGGCAGTCATCCAGATCGCTTTCCTGATAGCCGCGGTCCAGGGTCTGGCCTCCACTGTGCCGAGCCAGCTCGGCCAGTTGCCCTTCGATCTCGGGCGCGACCACGCGCAGCTTGGCCCCGGCATCGGCCAGCAGGCGAGATTTGCGCAAGGCAATCTCACCGCCACCCACCACCAGCACCTGACTGCCACGCAAATTGTGGAACAGCGGCAAAAACTCCATTTAGCCGATGACCTCGAGGCCACCCATGTACGGCTTGAGGACTTCTGGCACACGGATGGTGCCGTCGGCCTGCTGGTAATTCTCCAGCACCGCGACCAGGGTACGGCCAACCGCCAGGCCCGAACCGTTGAGGGTGTGCACCAGCTCCGGCTTGCCGGTTTCCGGGTTGCGCCAGCGGGCCTGCATGCGGCGCGCCTGGAAGTCGCCACAGTTGGAGCACGAGGAAATCTCGCGGTACTTGTCCTGGCTCGGCACCCAGACTTCCAGGTCGTAGGTTTTCACCGCGCTGAAGCCCATGTCGCCGGTGCACAGCGCCAGCACGCGGTACGGCAGCTCCAGCGCCTGCAGCACGGCCTCGGCGTTGCGGGTCAGGCCTTCCAGGGCTTCCATCGACGCGCTCGGCTCGACGATCTGGACCATCTCGACCTTGTCGAACTGGTGCTGGCGGATCATGCCGCGGGTGTCACGGCCCGACGCACCGGCTTCGCTGCGGAAGCACGGGGTGTGGGCGACGAACTTGATCGGCAGTTGCTTGGCGTCGACGATCTCGCCAGCGACGATGTTGGTCAGCGACACTTCGGCGGTCGGGATCAGGTAGAAATCGGCCTCGCCTTCGCGGCTGATCTTGAACAGATCTTCCTCGAACTTCGGCAACTGGCCGGTGCCTTGCAGCGCCGGCGCCTGAACCAGGTACGGGGTGTAGGCCTCTTCGTAACCGTGCTCGTTGATGTGCAGGTTGATCATGAACTGCGCGAGGGCGCGATGCAGGCGGGCAATCGGGCCACGCAGCAGGGCGAAGCGCGCGCCGGACAGCTTGGCGGCGGTCTCGAAGTCCAGGTAGCCGTCGCGCTCGCCGAGGGCAACGTGGTCCTGGATCGGGAAGTCGAACGCGCGCGGAGTACCCCAGCGACGCACTTCGACGTTGCCGTCTTCATCCGCGCCCACCGGGACGCTGGCGTCCGGCAGGTTGGGCAGGGTCAGCAGGATCTGGTCCAGCTCGGACTGGATCGCGTCCAGCTCGACCTTGCCGGCGGCCAGTTCGCCCGCCATGCGCTCGACGTCCGCCATCAGCGGCGCGATGTCCTCGCCCTTGGCCTTGGCCTGGCCGATGGACTTGGAACGGGCGTTACGCTCGGCCTGCAGTTGTTCGGTCCGGGTCTGCACCGTCTTGCGGCGCTCTTCCAGGGACTCGATGCGCGCGACATCCAGGCTGAAGCCACGGGAGGCCAGGCGGTCCGCCACTTCCTGAAGTTGGCCGCGTAACAGTTTGGAATCGAGCATATCGTTCTCTCGTTATGTAGGTGTGGTTCAGATTCGGGTCAATGCCAGGCCGGCCCAAGTCGCGAGCAGGCCGCCCAGCACGCTGGCCGCGGCATAGCCGAAGGCCAACGGCGCCTGCCCGCTTTCGAGCAGGCGCACGGTATCCAGTGAAAAAGATGAAAACGTGGTCAGGCCGCCGAGGAACCCGACGATCAGGCCGGCACGCAGCTCGACCGGCACGAACGGGCGGTGCAGAAAAAGCCCGTAGAGCAGGCCGATCAGCAGACAGCCGATCAGATTGACCGCCAGCGTACCGAGATAAAAGTGGCGAGGCCAGTGGGCGTTGACCCAGTTGGCAGCGGCAAAACGCAGCAGTGTACCGGCAATCCCCCCGGCGCTGACGGCGGCAACGAGTGCAATCACGGTTTTCTCCGCTGCCGGGGACTGGTCCGGTCAAGCTCGGCCAGGTGCTTGAGCTTCTCGCCGATCTTCAGTTCCAGGCCCCGCGGCACCGGCTGGTAATACTGGCGCGGCTCGAGTTCGTCGGGGAAATAGTCTTCGCCTGCGGCATAAGCGTCCGGCTCGTCATGGGCGTAGCGGTACTCCTCGCCGTAGCCCAGTTGTTTCATCAGCTTGGTCGGGGCATTGCGCAAATGCAGCGGCACTTCCAGCGAACCGTGCTCGGCGGCTTCGCGCAGCGCGGTCTTGAAGCCCATGTACACGGCGTTGCTCTTCGGCGCGCAGGCGAGGTAGGTGATGGCCTGGGCCACCGCCAGCTCGCCTTCCGGGCTGCCGAGCCGCTCTTGCACGTCCCAGGCCGACAGGCACAGGCTCAGGGCTCGCGGGTCGGCGTTGCCGATGTCTTCGCTGGCCATGCGCACCACGCGCCGGGCCAGGTACAGCGGGTCGCAGCCGCCGTCGAGCATCCGCGCAAACCAGTACAACGCCGCATCCGGGTTGGAGCCGCGGATGGATTTGTGCAAGGCCGAGATCTGGTCGTAGAACGCTTCGCCGCCCTTGTCGAAACGCCGACGGCTGTCACCCAGCAGGCTTTGCAGCAGATCGACGCCGATCTCGCCGCCGTCTTCGGCCAGGTCCGAGGCGTTTTCGAGGAAGTTGAGCAGGCGCCGGCCATCACCATCGGCGGCGGCAAGCAGCATCTTGAACGCCTCATCGCCGAGGCTCAGGTTGCGCTTGCCCAGTCCGCGCTCCTCGGTCAACGCACGCTGCGCCAGACGACGCAGGGCTTCTTCATCGAGGCTTTTGAGCACATACACCCGTGCCCGCGACAGCAGCGCGTTGTTCAGCTCGAAAGAGGGGTTTTCGGTGGTCGCACCGATGAAAATCAGCGTGCCATCTTCGACATAGGGCAGGAACGCATCCTGCTGGGACTTGTTGAAACGGTGCACTTCATCGACGAAGAGGATGGTCCGTCGCCCGTACTGGGCCGCCTGCTGCTTGGCGATTTCCACCGCATGGCGGATTTCCTTGACCCCGGCGAGGACCGCCGACACCGTTTCGAAATGCGCATCGCAGAACTGCGCCAGCAACCGCGCCAGGGTCGTCTTGCCGACGCCGGGCGGGCCCCAGAAAATCATCGAATGCAGCGCGCCCTGCTCCAGTGCCTCGCGCAGCGGCTTGCCGCGCGCCAGCAGGTGCTGCTGACCGACGTATTCATCCAGATTGAGCGCGCGCATGCGCGCGGCCAAGGGCTGGGATACCGGTTCACTGCGAAACAGGTCCATGGACGGCTGTACGACCTCTTACTCTTTGATCACATCCGCGCCAGCGGGGATGTCGAACTTGAACTTGCTGGCCGGTACCGGCTCGTTGGCCTTGACGCCGTTGAACAGGATATTGGTGCGCGAGCCGGTGGTGTCGACCAGTTGCATGTCATTCACCAGGCCGCGACGGAAGGACAGGCGCAGGGAATCGAACAGGCTGTCCTTGGTTTTCGGCTTGAGGGTGAAATCCATGACCTCGCCCTGCTCCTTCGAGGTGATATCGAAGCTCTGGCTGATCTTGGAAATATCACCGGAAAGCAACAGGGCCGGGGTCTGGGTCAGGCGCTCGTCCAGTTTCTTGACGGTGGCCTGCTCCAGGTCCGGGTCCCACAGGGTAACGTTCTTGCCATCGGACACCACCACCTGCTCCTGCGGCGCGTCGGTGTGCCAGTAGAACAGGCCCGGACGCTGGACCACCATCTGCCCGGCGGTTTCCTGCAACTGGGTGCCGCCGGCATCGAGGGTCAGCTGGGAGAAACGAGCTTCGATGGTCTTCGAGTTGTTCAACAACTGGCTCAGGCGAGCCACATCCGCCTCGGCGGCAAAGGCCGAAACGCTGGACAGGCTCAAAGCGGAAATCAACATCATGCGAATCAGGCGCATGGCAATCCTCGTTGCAGAATGAATGAACCGGCGGGCATCGCTGCCCGCCGGCTGAATGGGGTATCAGTCCCGCGAAGGTCCCGGTGCGAGGACTTCACGTGAGCCGTTGGTGTTCATGGCGGTGACCACACCGGCCATTTCCATCGCCTCGATCATCCGCGCGGCGCGGTTGTAGCCGATCTTCAGCTTGCGCTGTACTGCGGAAATCGACGCGCGGCGGCTCTCCAGAACGAACTGCACGGCTTCGTCGTAGAGCGCATCGGTCTCGGCGTCGTCGCCGCCATCGCCACCGCCGCCGCCATCGAAGCCGCTGCCGGCCTCTTCGACGCCGCTGAGAATGTCTTCGTTGTAGTCCGGCGCGCCACGCAGTTTCCAGGCTTCAACCACGCGATGCACCTCGTCGTCGGAGACGAAGGCGCCGTGCACGCGAATCGGCAGGCTGGTGCCCGGCGGCATGTAGAGCATGTCACCGTGACCGAGCAGTTGCTCGGCGCCCCCCTGGTCGATGATGGTCCGCGAGTCGATCTTGCTGGAGACCTGGAACGCCATGCGGGTCGGGATGTTGGCCTTGATCAGACCGGTGATGACGTCCACCGACGGCCGCTGGGTCGCGAGAATCAGGTGGATACCAGCAGCACGCGCCTTCTGAGCGATCCGGGCGATCAGCTCTTCGACCTTCTTGCCGACGATCATCATCATGTCGGCGAACTCGTCCACCACCACCACGATGGTTGGCAGCGTCTTCAGCAGCGGCGGCACGTCGTCCATGCTCTCGCGGCGGAACATCGGGTCGTAGATCGGCTCGCCGGCTTCCTCGGCGTCCTTCACCTTGCGGTTGAAGCCCGCGAGGTTACGCACGCCCATGGCCGCCATCAGCTTGTAGCGCCGTTCCATCTCGGCAACGCTCCAGCGCAGGGCGTTGGCGGCGTCCTTCATGTCGGTGACCACCGGGCACAGCAGGTGCGGAATGCCTTCGTAGATCGACAGTTCGAGCATCTTCGGGTCGATCATGATCAGCTTGGCGTCTTCCGGGCCCGACTTGAACAAGATCGACAGGATCATCGCGTTCACACCGACCGACTTACCGGAACCGGTGGTACCGGCTACCAGCAGGTGCGGCATCTTCGCCAGGTCAGTGATCACCGGCTTGCCGCCGATGTCGTGCCCCAGGGCCATGGTGACCGGCGACTTGGCCTCGTCGTACTGCGGCGACGACAGCACTTCGGAGAAGCGCACGATCTGCCGGTCTTCGTTGGGGATTTCGATACCGACGGTGGTCTTGCCGGGAATCACCTCGACCACCCGCACACTGGTTACCGCCAGCGAGCGCGCAAGGTCCTTGGCGAGGTTAGCGATACGGCTGACCTTGACCCCGGCCGCCGGCTGGATTTCGTAACGGGTGATCACCGGCCCCGGATGAATCGAGTCCACCGAGACTTCCACACCGAATTCCTTCAGCTTGATTTCCAGCAGATGACCGACGGCCGCCAGGGATTCGGGCGAGCGGTTGACCTGCTTCTTCTCGGCGGGATCGAGAATGGAGATCGGCGGCAGCGTACCTTCCACGGCGCTGTCGACGAACAGCGGCGCCTGCTTCTCTTTCTGCACGCGCTTGCTCGGTTCCGGCGCCGGAGCTGCGGCCGGCATGATGATTGGCGGGGCTTTCTGCTCGCGCTCGGCCACATGTTTGGTAAGGGCCTGATCGCGCTCAATGATGCGTTCGCGGGCTTTTACCTGCTCGCGGCGATCGGGGACGGTGGGGGCAACCACGTCATGGACCTGCTCGTCGACCTCGCGCAGTTGCGCAACCAGTTGCTTGCGTTCGTTGCGGGCGGTCCACCAGCGATTGGCGGCGCCCTGGATAAGTTCGAAGAGGTCGAGGGTGATCTTGCCGGTGATGTCCATCACCTTGAACCACGACAGGTCGGTGAACACCGTCAGGCCGAACAGGAACAAGGCGATGAACATCAGGGTGCTGCCCTGCACGTTCAGCGCGTTCTTGGCCAAGTCACCGAGGCTTTCGCCCAGCGCACCGCCCGCCGAGGCCGGCAGGCTGGGTGCGGAATGGAAATGAATGTGCGCCAGCGCGGCGCCGGACAGCACCAGGAACACCAGGCCGATCAGCCGCCAGGAGAACAGCCAGCCGCTCCACTGCCAGGGCTGGTGGCGCTCGCGGAAGATCTGCCAGGTCTTGATCGCCAGCAGCAGCGGGAAGATGTAGGCGAAATAACCCAGCACCATGAACAGGACGTCGGCAAAGAAGGCGCCTGCACGGCCAGCGGCGTTCTGCACCTGATCGACGTTGCTGGTATGGCTGAAGCCCGGGTCGGCCTGGTCGTAGGTCAGCAAAGCCATCCACAGGTAAAGGCACAAGGCGCCCATGGCAATCAGGGCACCTTCCTTGAGCCTGTAATGCAACTGCTGGCGCCAGAGCGGCTCGGGATTGGGTGTTGCTGTGGGTTTCTTCAAAACTGGTCTATTCCTGCGCTTTTTGCGCGTCCAACCGTGATTGACCAACGGGCGCGGTCAACAAATCACTACTTTTAACATTACTGCCGACCTATCGCTATCGCGGCTCGGCGGATCGAACAGTCAGGCGGGTCAATTTCCCATGCAACAATTTGAGCACGCATTTTCTTTTGTGACAAAGGCTTATGCGGGGTTTTTGCGTAGTTGGGACAACTGCCCCCTGGTTAAGTTGCGCAAGAAGCAATTCGCCATCAGTTGCACAGGGCAAAAGCCTCTACCGTGCTTGTTCGAGAAGGCGCCGGCAGGCTTGTCCCGCGGGGCTTTTTCGGGTCATGCTGGGCGCCCTCCCCTTCCCTCGGCGGCGTGACCGAATAACGATGCTGACCTGGCTCAACCGCAACACCCTGGACTTCCCTCCTCTGGAAAAAGCCCTGCGGGAACCCAACGGCCTGCTCGCCGCCGGCGGCGACCTGCACCCCGAACGCCTGGTGCAAGCCTATCGCCACGGCTGCTTTCCCTGGTATCAGGATGGCCAGCCGATCCTCTGGTGGTCGCCGGACCCTCGCACCGTGCTGTTTCCCGACGAGTTGCACGTGTCCCGCTCGCTGCGCAAGTTCATGCGCCAGGCGCGCTATGAGGTCAGTTTCGATCAGGACTTCAGCGCAGTAATCCAGGCCTGCGCCGCGCCGCGCAGCTACGCCGACGGCACCTGGATCACCGACAACATGCAGGCGGCTTATGTCGAGCTGCATCGCCAGGGCCTCGCGCACTCCGTGGAGGTGCGCCAGGACAGCGAACTGGTGGGCGGGCTCTATGGCCTGGCGATGGGCCGGCTGTTTTTTGGCGAATCCATGTTCAGCCGGGCCGACAACGCGTCCAAGGTCGGTTTCGTGACATTGGTCGAACACCTGCGTGAGGCGGGGTTCGTCCTCATCGACTGCCAGATGCCGACCGAGCACCTGCACAGCCTTGGCGCACGCGCCATCGCCCGTGCGACCTTCGCCGATTATCTGCGCCAGTACCTGGACCAGCCCAATCGCGCCACCTGGATCTGCCAGCGAGCCGTTTGCTAGGCGAGTTTTCAGAGCTGGCTTACACTTAGAAAAAACACCTGCCGAGGGGTTGATCATGACTGAGTTGGCGCGGTTGAAGTTCTATGCCACTCAACCCCATGCCTGCAGCTACCTGCCTGACGAGCAAGCCACCACGCTGTTTCTCGATCCGAGCCAGCCGATGGACGCCAACGTCTACGCGGACCTGTCGGAAATGGGCTTTCGCCGCAGCGGCGACCACCTGTACCGGCCCCATTGCCAGAATTGCAATGCCTGCGTACCGGCACGCATCCCGGCTGCGCGCTTTACCCCCAATCGCCAGCAGAAACGCATCATCAAGCGCAACGCCGACCTGGTGGTGAGCCCCGCCCGCCCTTCGTTCAACGAAGAGTACTTCGACCTCTACCGACGCTACATCGAGCAGCGCCATGCTGACGGTGACATGTACCCTCCCAGTCGCGACCAGTTCTCGACCTTTCTGGTCCGGGACCTGCCATTCTCCCGTTTCTACGAGTTCCGCCTGGACGGCAAACTGGTCGCTATCGCGGTGACCGACCTGCTGCCCAACGGACTTTCGGCGGTCTACACCTTCTACGAACCTACAGAAGAACGCCGCAGCCTCGGCCGTTATGCCATCCTGTGGCAGATCGGCGAAACCCTGCGCCTTGGTCTCGATGCCGTTTACCTTGGCTACTGGATCAAGAACTGCAAAAAAATGAACTACAAGACCCAATACCGCCCTATTGAACTGCTGATCAACCAGCGCTGGGTCACCCTGAACTGAAAACCTTGGCTTGACCTCCATTTTTCGGGCACAATGCACGCCACTTTTTGTAGCTGGGTACTTCTGTGCCGGGCCATAACTGAACACCGAGGGCTTTACTGCATGTCGAAAGAAGACAGCTTCGAAATGGAAGGCACTGTCGTCGACACCCTGCCCAACACCATGTTCCGCGTGGAGTTGGAAAACGGGCACGTCGTAACCGCGCACATCTCCGGAAAGATGCGCAAGAACTACATTCGTATCCTTACTGGTGACAAGGTCCGCGTCGAGCTGACGCCTTACGACCTCAGCAAAGGCCGCATCACCTACCGCGCCCGCTAAAGTCGATACGAAAAAAGCCCGGCAATCGCCGGGCTTTTTTTCGTGTCGAACAAAACAGTGAACCTGCTGCGGGGGCGAACCCCCGCGAGCAAGCCATCAGGCCATTTCGGCCGTGGTCTCGAAATCGAAGACCAGTTCGCCGTCGCGGATGTCGATGTGCACCACACCGCCATGGTCGGCCAGTTCCCCGAACAGGATTTCCTCGGCCAGTGGCCGCTTGATCTTGTCCTGGATAAGCCGCGCCATTGGACGAGCCCCCATCTGCGCATCGTAGCCGCCAACCGCCAGCCAGTTGCGTGCTGCATCGGACACTTCCAGCAGGACACGCTTGTCCTCCAGTTGCGCCTGCAGCTCGGTGAGGAACTTGTCCACCACGCTCTTGATCGTCTCGTGAGTCAGGCGACCAAACTGGATGATGGTGTCCAGACGGTTGCGGAACTCCGGCGTGAAGCTCTTCTTGATCACTTCCATCGCATCGGACGAGTGGTCCTGATGCGTGAAACCGATGGAAGCACGCGCCGCAGTTTCGGCGCCGGCGTTGGTGGTCATGATGACGATCACGTTGCGGAAGTCCGCCTTGCGCCCGTTGTTGTCCGTCAAGGTGCCGTGGTCCATGACCTGCAGCAGCAGGTTGAAGACTTCCGGATGCGCCTTTTCGATCTCGTCGAGCAACAGCACGCAATGCGGCTGCTTGGTGATGGCTTCGGTCAGCAGACCACCCTGGTCGAAGCCGACATAGCCCGGAGGCGCACCGATCAGGCGCGACACGGTATGCCGTTCCATGTACTCCGACATGTCGAAGCGAACCAGCTCGACACCCAGCGCCTTGGCCAGTTGCCGTGCCACCTCGGTCTTGCCCACCCCGGTCGGACCGGAGAACAGGAAGGAACCGACAGGCTTGTCAGGCGCTTTCAGACCCGCACGAGAGAGCTTGATAGCAGTGGCCAGCGAATCGATCGCCGCATCCTGACCGAACACGGTCAGTTTCAGGTCGCGCTCCAGGTTGCGCAGCAGTTCCTTGTCGGAGCTGCTGACATGCTTCGGCGGAATACGGGCGATCTTCGCCACGATGTCTTCGACCTGCTGCACCTCGATGCGCTTGACCCGCGCCTCGACCGGTTGCAGGCGCTGATAGGCACCCGCCTCGTCGATCACATCAATGGCTTTGTCCGGCATGTGCCGGTCATTGATGTAGCGCGCTGCCAACTCGGCCGCTGCACGCAGGGCCTCGTCGCTGTACTCGATGCTGTGGTGGGACTCGAAACGCCCCTTCAGCCCGCGCAGGATGCCCACGGTGTCTTCGACCGACGGCTCGCTGACATCGACCTTCTGGAAGCGCCGCGCCAAGGCACGGTCCTTCTCGAAGATGCCACGGAACTCCTGGAAGGTCGTGGAACCGATGCAGCGGATGTCGCCAGAGGACAACAGCGGCTTGAGCAGGTTGGAGGCATCCATGACACCGCCGGATGCCGCGCCGGCACCGATGATGGTGTGGATTTCATCGATGAACAAAATTGCCTGCGGACGTTTGCGCAGTTCACCCAGGAGCGCCTTGAAGCGCTTCTCGAAGTCGCCGCGGTACTTGGTGCCGGCCAGCAAAGCGCCGAGGTCTAGCGAATAGACCACGCTCTGGGACAGCAGATCAGGCACCTGGCCGTCGACGATGCGCTTGGCCAGGCCTTCGGCGATCGCCGTCTTGCCGACACCGGCCTCACCCACCAGCAGCGGGTTGTTCTTGCGCCGACGCGCGAGAATCTGTGCCACGCGCTCGACTTCGCTCTCACGCCCGACCAGCGGATCGATACGGCCCTGACGAGCGAGTTCGTTGAGGTTGCTGGCGTAGGCATCCAGGGGATTACTCGACGACGAGGTTTCGCCGCCGTCTTCGTCCTGCATTTCCTGCTCGCCTTCGGGGTGTTCGCCGTGGCCGGGCACTTTGGAAATGCCGTGCGCGATGTAGTTGACTACATCGATGCGAGCCACGCTTTGTTGCTTGAGAAGGAATACCGCCTGGCTTTCCTGCTCACTGAAAATGGCCACCAGTACGTTGGCGCCGGTCACTTCACGCTTGCCCGAGCTCTGTACATGGAAGACGGCACGCTGCAGCACACGCTGGAAGCCCAGGGTTGGCTGGGTTTCACGGTCCTCGTCATGGACGGGGATCAGTGGCGTGGTGGAGTCGATGAACTCCTGCAGATCGTGTTTGAGTTTGTCGAGATTCGCACCGCACGCGCGCAAAACAGTCGCGGCGGCCTCGTTATCCAGCAATGCCAGCAGAAGGTGTTCAACCGTCATGAACTCATGACGCTTGGAACGGGCCTCCTTGAAGGCCAGATTGAGGGTGACTTCGAGCTCGCGGTTTAACATAGCTTCACCTCATACCCAAGTGGTCGGCGATTAACCGTCCTTCTCGATTTCACAGAGTAGCGGATGCTGGCTTTCCCTTGCGTATTGGTTGACCTGCATGGCCTTGGTCTCGGCGATGTCACGGGTAAACAATCCGCACACTGCCCGTCCCTCGGTGTGGACGGCCAGCATGACCTTGGTCGCCAGCTCGCGGTTCAGGTTAAAAAACACCTCGAGCACTTCGACGACGAAATCCATCGGCGTGTAGTCATCGTTGAACAAAACCACCTTGTACATCGGTGGCGCCTGCAGCGCCGGCTTGGCTTCCTGTACGGCCAGGCCAGCACCATCGTCCTCATGCGATTGCGGGCGATCCTGATTGAATGTTAGTCGAATCTGGCTATGTGCATGCATGGAAAGAATTTCATCATTTCGACAGGTTAGGGTTGAGGGTTGACCGCTTGAACCGACGCCAGGCAACGGCCGTCGCCTGACCTTGACTATCAGCAAAACGGTGTTACAACCAATAAGAACCCACCGTGGTCAATAAAGGTCCGCGCAGTCAACCAGAATTTTCGCAGGTTATATGCGGATGGAGTGGATGATACTCCAGTGATGGAGTCCTTTGCAGAGGGATATGAGGATGGCAAGCGGTAAAGTCAAGTGGTTCAACAATGCCAAGGGCTATGGCTTCATCAATGAAGAAGGCAAGACCGAGGATCTGTTCGCTCACTATTCGGCAATCAAGATGGACGGTTATAAAACACTGAAAGCCGGACAAGCCGTGACTTTCGACATCATCCAGGGCCCCAAAGGACTTCATGCCGTGAACATCGGTGACAGCACCAGCACGACAGAGGTCAAGACCACAAACCCGATCACCGCCGACGCCTGACCTTCAACGCGGCGAAAAAAAACCGGCCAACCTCGTCATACGGGGCTGGCCGGTTTTTCATGCCGCTTACATGTGCTTGATCAGCGCTTCACCGAAGCCCGACGACGAAACCAGAGTCGCGCCTTCCATCAGACGTTCGAAGTCATAAGTCACCGTCTTGGCCCGGATGGCGCCGTTGGTGCCCTTGATGATCAGGTCGGCCGCTTCGGTCCAGCCGAGGTGGCGCAGCATCATTTCAGCGGAGAGGATCACCGAACCCGGGTTCACCTGGTCCTTGCCCGCGTATTTCGGCGCGGTGCCGTGGGTGGCTTCGAACATCGCCACGGTATCGGACAGGTTGGCACCCGGCGCAATGCCGATACCACCCACCTCGGCCGCCAGGGCGTCGGACAGGTAGTCACCGTTGAGGTTGAGGGTCGCGATCACGTCGTACTCGGCCGGACGCAGCAGGATCTGCTGCAGCATGGCGTCGGCAATGGCGTCCTTGACGATCACTTCACGGCCGGTGTTCGGGTTCTTGAACTTCATCCACGGGCCGCCATCGAGCAGCTCGGCGCCGAATTCGTTCTTCGCCACCTCGTAGCCCCAATCCTTGAAGGCACCTTCGGTGAACTTCATGATGTTGCCTTTATGGACGATGGTCAGCGACTTGCGGTCGTTGTCCACGACGTATTGCAGGGCTTTGCGCACCAGGCGCTGGGTGCCTTCCTTGGAGACCGGCTTGATGCCGATGCCGCAATCCTGGTCGAAACGGATCTTGGTGACACCCATTTCTTCCTTGAGGAATTTGATGACCTTGTTGGCCTCAGGCGAACCGGCTTTCCATTCGATACCGGCGTAGATATCTTCAGAGTTCTCGCGGAAGATCACCATGTCGACGTCGCCCGGCTTCTTCACAGGGCTCGGGACACCGTCGAACCAGACGACAGGACGCAGACAGACATACAGGTCAAGTTGCTGGCGCAGCGCTACGTTCAGCGAGCGGATGCCGCCACCGACCGGCGTGGTCAGCGGGCCCTTGATGGAAACCACGTAATCCTTCACCGCGTCGAGGGTTTCCTGGGGCAGCCAGGTGTCCTGGTCATAGACCTGGGTGGCCTTTTCGCCGGCGTAGACTTCCATCCAGGAAATCTTGCGCTTGCCGCCGTAAGCCTTCTCGACCGCAGCGTCGACCACCTTGATCATGACCGGGGAAACGTCTACCCCGATACCGTCGCCTTCAATGAACGGGATGATCGGATTGTCTGGAACATTGAGAGAATGGTCTGCGTTGACGGTGATTTTGTCGCCGACTGCCGGAACCTCGATTTTCTGGTATCCCATGCTGCACTCCGCTTTTTTTGGTTTGTAGTCTTCATGCAATCCCCAGAGCCTAACCCAGTTGACGGCGAACGGAAACCTTGCCCACAAAACCGTCACAAAGCCGAAAAAAGCTCTACATCTTTCGTCTATAAATGGTCATCCGACATCTTCGTCTTGATGATTAGGACCAAGGAATTGGTATACTGCGCCGGTGACTCAAGGGTCACTTGGGGGCGAGATGTCCGCTACAGGTCCCGCTGCCCCGACAAGACTGAGCTGTTACCGCGGTTCAGCCGTTTGACACTCGACTGATGCAATCCACCATCACAGCCCTGGATCCTCGACTTTCCGCTCATGGATGTGTCTGAGCGAAGCGCTTACCCTGCGCGCCCTACCGAGATCCCGAGCACGCTCAGCAAAACAGAGAGTTAACCCGAATATGTCCACCCGATCCAAGATCATCTACACCTTCACCGACGAAGCCCCGGCACTCGCCACCTACTCGCTGCTCCCCATCGTCGAAGCCTTCACCGCTACTGCCGACATCGCAGTAGAAACCCGGGACATCTCTCTCGCTGCCCGCCTCCTCTCCGCCTTCCCAGAACAACTCGGCGCCGAAAAGCAAGTGGCCGACCATCTGGCGGAACTGGGACAACTGGCGACGACCCCGGAAGCCAACATCATCAAGCTGCCGAACATCAGCGCCTCGGTTCCACAACTGAAGGCCGCGATCAAGGAGCTGCAAGCCAAGGGCTTCAACATTCCGGACTACCCGGAAGCACCGGCCAACGACGCTGAGAAAGAAGCCAAGGCACGCTACGACCGCATCAAGGGCAGCGCCGTGAACCCGGTTCTGCGCGAGGGCAACTCTGACCGCCGCGCACCACTGTCGGTCAAGAACTACGCCCGCAAACACCCGCACAAGATGGGTGCCTGGGCCGCTGACTCGAAGTCCCATGTCGCTCACATGAGCAACGGCGACTTCTACGGCAGCGAAAAAGCCGCCCTCATCGAAGCCGATGACAGCCTGCGTATCGAATTGCTGAGCAAAGACGGTTCCACCACCGTCCTGAAAGAAAAAACCTCGGTCAAGGCCGGCGAAATCATCGATTGCGCCGTACTGAGCACCAAGGCCCTGCGCGCCTTCATCGCCGCTGAAATCGAAGACGCCAAGGCTCAGGGCGTGCTGCTGTCGGTTCACCTGAAAGCCACCATGATGAAAGTCTCCGACCCAATCATGTTCGGCCAGATCGTTGCCGAGTACTACGCGGACGCGCTGAACAAGAACGCCGCCATCCTTGAGCAGATCGGTTTCAACCTGAACAACGGCATCGGCGACCTGTACGCCCGCATCAAGAACCTGCCAGCCGAGCAGCAGGCGCAGATCGAAGCCGACATCCAGGCTGTCTATGCCATCCGCCCTGCGCTGGCCATGGTCAACTCCGACAAGGGCATCACCAACCTGCACGTGCCGAGCGACGTTATCGTCGACGCCTCGATGCCGGCGATGATCCGTGACTCGGGCAAGATGTGGAACACCGAAGGCCAGCTGCAAGACACCAAGGCTGTCATTCCTGACCGCTGCTACGCGACCATCTACCAGGCCGTGATCGAAGACTGCAAGAAACACGGCGCCTTCGACCCGACCACCATGGGCAGCGTACCGAACGTCGGCCTGATGGCGCAGAAAGCCGAAGAGTACGGTTCTCACGACAAGACCTTCCAGGCCAAGGCCGATGGCGTCATCCGCGTACTGGACGGCCAGGGTAACCTGCTGCTGCAACAGGACGTCGAAGCCGGCGACATCTTCCGCATGTGCCAGACCAAGGACGCGCCGATCCAGGATTGGGTCAAGCTCGCCGTCAACCGCGCTCGCGCCAGCAACACCCCGGCGCTGTTCTGGCTCGACCCGCAACGCGCCCACGACGGCGTGCTGATCGAGAAAGTCCAGAAGTACCTGAAAGACCACGACACCGCTGGCCTGGACATCCGTGTCCTGTCGCCGGTCGAGGCAATGAAGGTTTCGCTGCAGCGTATCCGCGCCGGCCAGGACACCATCTCGGTGACCGGTAACGTGCTGCGCGACTACCTGACCGACCTGTTCCCGATCATGGAACTGGGCACCAGCGCCAAGATGCTGTCGATCGTTCCGCTGATGAACAACGGCGGCCTGTTCGAAACCGGCGCCGGTGGTTCGGCTCCGAAACACGTACAGCAACTGGTCGAAGAGAACTTCCTGCGCTGGGACTCGCTGGGCGAATTCCTGGCACTGGCTGCTTCCCTGGAACACCTGGGCAACACCTACGCCAACCCGAAAGCCAAGGTACTGGCTGCCACCCTGGACCAGGCCACCGGCCAGTTCCTGGACAGCAACAAGTCCCCTGCGCGCAAGGTCGGCAGCATCGACAACCGCGGCAGCCACTTCTACCTGACCCTGTACTGGGCCCAGGCACTGGCTGCACAGACTGAAGATGCCGCACTGCAGGCACGCTTCGCCCCGCTGGCCAAAGCCCTGGCTGAGAACGAAGCGACCATCGTCGCCGAGCTCAACGCCGTTCAAGGCAAGCCCGTCGAAATCGGTGGCTACTACTTCCCCGACGCCGAGCTGACCAGCAAGGTGATGCGCCCAAGCCAGACCCTGAACAGCGCGATTGCCGCACTCTAAGGTTCGCTTGACGTAACATCGGAAGCCCCGGCCACGCACCGGGGCTTCTGCTTTCTGCGCTCGCCACACAGGAACCTTTCATGACCTGGCAACCCCATATCACCGTCGCCACCATCGTCGAAGACCAGGGCCGCTTCCTGCTGGTCGAAGAATTCAAGGCCGGCAAGCACGTGTTCAACCAGCCCGCCGGCCACCTCGAAGCCAACGAAACCCTGCTTGAAGCCGCCCTGCGCGAAACCCTCGAAGAGACCGCCTGGGACGTCGAGCTGACCGGACTGGTCGGCATCTACCTCTATACCGCCCCCAGCAACGGCGTGACCTACCAGCGAATCTGCTTCGCCGCCCGCCCTGTCAAGCACCATGCCGATCGCGCCCTGGACAGCGATATCGTCCGCGCAGTGTGGATGACCCCGGAAGAACTGGCCGCGGACCCCGAGCGCTGGCGCAGCGAGCTGGTCCCGCGCTGCATCGAGGACTACCTGGCGGGGCCTTTGCACAGCCTTGAGCTGATCCGCAACTGAGCAGGTTTTCGCCTTGAAGGACGCAGCCTGATAGAATCGTCGTCTTTTTCCAGATACGCACCCATACCTATGTCCGAACCAGCTCTCCAAAAGGCACGCGTCATCGTCGGCATGTCCGGCGGCGTGGACTCTTCCGTTTCCGCCCTCCTGCTGATGGAGCAGGGCTACCAGGTGGAAGGCCTGTTCATGAAGAACTGGGAAGAGGACGATGGCACCGAGTATTGCACCGCCCGCGAAGACCTGGCCGACGCCCAGGCCGTGTGCGACCGCATCGGTATCAAGCTGCACACCGCCAACTTCGCCGCGGAGTACTGGGACAACGTCTTCGAGCACTTCCTCGAGGAATACAAGGCCGGCCGCACGCCGAACCCGGACATACTCTGCAACCGCGAAATCAAGTTCAAAGCCTTTCTGGACTACGCCCTGGCCCTCGGCGCCGACCTGATCGCCACCGGCCACTACGTGCGCCGCCGCGACATCGACGGACGCACCGAACTGCTCAAGGGCCTGGACCCGAACAAGGACCAGAGCTACTTCCTCCACGCCGTCGGCGGCGAGCAGATCGCCCGCACCCTGTTCCCGGTCGGCGAACTGGAAAAACCCGAAGTCCGTGCAATTGCCGAAAAACACGGCCTGGCCACGGCCAAGAAGAAAGATTCCACCGGTATCTGCTTCATTGGCGAACGTCGCTTCAGCGATTTTCTCAAGCAATACCTGCCGGCCCAGCCCGGCGAGATCCAGACCACCGACGGCGAAGTCATCGGCCAGCACCACGGCCTGATGTACCACACCATCGGCCAGCGCCAGGGTCTCGGCATCGGCGGCCTGAAAGACGCCGGCGACGAGCCTTGGTACGTGCTGGAAAAAGACCTCGGCCGCAACGTGCTGGTGGTCGGCCAAGGCAATGAACACCCATGGCTGTTCTCCCGCGCCCTGCTCGCCTCGGAAATCTTCTGGGTCAATCCGATCGATCTGTCCGCGCCACGCCGCCTGACCGCCAAGGTCCGTTACCGCCAGAGCGATCAGGACTGCACCCTGGAGCGCACCGAGAACGGCTACCGCGCCGTGTTCGACGAACCTCAGCGCGCCGTGACGCCCGGCCAGTCCGTGGTGTTCTACGACGGCGAAATCTGCCTCGGCGGCGGCGTGATCGAAACCGCCGAGCCGTGGAGCGCCCGCGGATGAGCCCGACCCAGGAGCAACTGATCGCCCTTGGCGGAGTTTTCCAGGCCGCAGTGCTGGTTGACCGCATCGCCCGCACCGGTTCGGCCAGCGAGGCCAATATCGGCTGCATGCTCGGCAGCCTGCTGGTGCGCGACCCGAAGGACACCCTGGAGGTGTTCGGCGGCGATGACATCAATCTGCGCGATGGCTATCGCGCCCTCGCCAGCGCCCTGGAACGCGATCCCGGCAGCCTGCAGCGCGAACCGCTGCGCTATGCCCTGTCGATGCTCGGCCTGGAGCGGCAACTGGCCAAGCGCGGCGACATGCTGGAAACCATCGGCAACCGCTTGCCGCAGATCCAGTCCCAGGCCGAGCATTTCGGCCTGGTTCACGAAAACGTCATCGCCTCCAGCGGCGCGCTGTATCAGGATACGTTGAGTACCCTGCGCCAACGCATCCAGGTGCATGGCGACATGCGCCACCTGCAACAACCGAACAATGCGTCGAAAATTCGCGCCCTGCTGCTCGCCGGCATTCGCGCCGCGCGCCTCTGGCGTCAGCTTGGCGGCCATCGCTGGCAGCTGGTTTTCAGCCGGCGCAAGCTGCTCAGCGAGCTGTACCCGATGCTGCGCGGCTAAGACGTAAAAGGTCGGCGCGAAGCCCGCGCCGACCCAGCGAAATACACGATCCGGCCGGCAATACCTTTTGTCAGCCACCCGACCCGGGGGCATTTTTCATGTATGATATGCGCCCTTTTCAAAGCCTGACTGTCCGAGAACACCCCATGCAGCTCTCCTCGCTCACTGCGGTTTCCCCTGTAGACGGCCGCTACGCCGGCAAAACCCAGGCCCTGCGCCCCATTTTCAGCGAATACGGCCTGGTCCGTTTCCGCGCCCTGGTCGAAGTTCGCTGGTTGCAGCGCCTGGCCGCCCACCCGCAAATCGCCGAGGTTCCAGCGTTCTCCGCCGAAGCCAACGCCGTACTCAATGGCCTGGCCGATGAGTTCGCCCTTGAGCACGCCGAGCGCGTCAAAGAGATCGAGCGCACCACCAACCACGACGTCAAGGCCATCGAATACCTGCTCAAAGAGCAGGCGGCCAAGCTGCCGGAACTGGCCAAGGTCAGCGAGTTCATCCACTTCGCCTGCACCAGCGAGGACATCAACAACCTGTCCCACGCCCTGATGCTGCGCGAAGGCCGCGATACCGTGCTGCTGCCGCTGATGCGCCAGATCGCCGAATCCCTGCGTGAACTGGCCCACCGCTTCGCCGACGTGCCGATGCTGTCGCGCACCCACGGCCAACCGGCCTCGCCGACCACCCTGGGCAAAGAGCTGGCCAACGTCGTCTACCGCCTCGAGCGGCAGATCGCGCAAGTTGCCGCCGTCCCGCTGATGGGCAAGATCAACGGCGCCGTGGGCAACTACAACGCCCACCTGTCGGCCTACCCGCAGATCGACTGGGAAGCCAACGCCCGCGCCTTCATCGAAGACGAGCTGGGCCTGGTGTTCAACCCTTACACCACCCAGATCGAGCCGCACGACTACATCGCCGAGCTGTTCGACGCCATCGCGCGCTTCAACACCATCCTGATCGACTTCGACCGTGACATCTGGGGCTACATCTCGCTGGGCTACTTCAAACAGAAGACCATCGCAGGTGAAATCGGCTCCTCGACCATGCCGCACAAGGTCAACCCAATCGACTTCGAGAACTCCGAAGGCAACCTGGGCATCGCCAACGCGCTGTTCCAGCACCTGGCCAGCAAACTGCCAATTTCCCGCTGGCAGCGCGACCTGACCGACTCCACCGTACTGCGCAACCTCGGTGTCGGCTTTGCCCACAGCGTGATCGCCTACGAGGCCAGTCTCAAAGGCATCAGCAAGCTGGAGATCAACACCGCACGCATCGCCGAAGACCTGGACGCCTGCTGGGAAGTCCTGGCCGAGCCGATCCAGACCGTGATGCGCCGCTACAACATCGAGAACCCCTACGAGAAGCTCAAGGAGCTGACCCGTGGCAAAGGCATCAGCCCAGAGGCGCTGCTGACCTTCATCGATGGCCTGGACATGCCAGCCGAAGCTCGCGAAGAGCTGAAGAAGCTGACCCCTGCCAACTACATCGGCAACGCTGCGGCGCAAGCCAAACGCATCTGATCCATTTCCCGCGTTTTAACGCCCGGCCGAGCCGGGCGTTTTTATTGCTGAAAGAAATTTACTTTTTTTCAATAGGTTAACCATGAATTCTGATACTCCACTGCAACTTTTGGGCGGTTTGACTGCTCGCGAATTCATGCGCGATTACTGGCAGAAGAAACCGCTGCTGGTGCGCCAGGCGTTCACCGACTTCGAAAGCCCGATCGACGCTGACGAACTGGCCGGCCTCGCACTGGAAGAAGAAGTCGAATCGCGCATTGTCATCGAGCATGGCGAGACCCCGTGGGAACTGCGCCGCGGCCCGTTTACCGAAGAAACCTTCGGCACCCTGCCCGAGCGCGACTGGACCCTGCTCGTGCAATCCGTCGACCAGTTCGTCCCGGAAGTCGCCGAGCTGCTGGAGCACTTCCGCTTCCTGCCGAGCTGGCGCATCGACGATGTGATGATCAGCTTCGCCACGCCTGGCGGCAGCGTCGGCCCGCACTTCGACAACTACGATGTGTTCCTGCTGCAAGGGCACGGCAAGCGCAACTGGAAAGTCGGACAGATGTGCAACAGCGACAGCCCGCTGCTGGAACACCCCGACCTGCGCATCCTCGCCGACTTCGAGCAAAGCGACGAATGGAGCCTTGAGCCGGGTGACATGCTTTACCTGCCGCCGCGCCTGGCCCACTACGGCGTCGCCGAAGACAACTGTCTGACGTACTCGGTAGGCTTCCGCGCCCCGAGCGCCGCTGAAGTGCTGACTCACTTCACCGACTTCCTCAGCCAGTTCCTGACCGACGAAGAACGCTACAGCGACGCCGATGCCCAGCCAGTCAGCGACCCGCATCAGATCCAGCACGACGCACTCGGTCGCCTGAAGAGCCTGCTCAACGAGCACATGGGCGACGAGCGCCTGCTGCTGACCTGGTTCGGCCAGTTCATGACCGAACCGCGCTACCCGGAAATGGTCGCCGGCGAAGCGCTGAGCGAAGAAGAACTGATCGACAGCCTGGAACAGGGCGCGATCATTATCCGCAACCCAAGCGCACGCATGGCCTGGTCGGAAGTCGACGACAACCTGCTGCTGTTCGCCAGCGGCCAGAGCCGCCTGCTGCCGGGCGAATTGCGCGAGCTGCTGAAGCTGATCTGCTCGGCCGACGCCCTGCACGCCGAGAACCTGGCGCAATGGCTCGGTGACGAAGCCAGCCTGGAACTGATCTGCGAGCTGATCAAGCAAGGAAGCCTGGGGTTTGCCAATGAATAAGATCAAGGTGCGGCTTGCCGACTGGAACAAGGACAACGCTGATATCCGCAGGATTCGCGAAGCCGTGTTCATTGCCGAGCAGAACGTTCCGCCAGAGCTGGAATGGGATTCGGACGACAACGATGCCATCCATTTCCTCGCCGTCGAAGACGACTACGCCATCGGCACCGCCCGCCTGCTGCTGGACGGGCAGATCGGTCGCGTGTCGGTGCTCAAGGACTGGCGCGGACTGAAAGTCGGCGATGCGCTGATGCAAGCCGCCATCGTCGAAGCGCAGGACCGCGACCTGAGCCAGCAGATGCTGACCGCCCAGGTCCATGCCACGGCGTTCTATGAGCGCCTGGGTTTCCGCGTGGTCAGTGAAGAGTTCCTGGAAGCGGGGATTCCTCACGTCGACATGGTTCGCGATTCGAAAGCGGTGTAACTCACGGGTCCATCGCGACAGTTCGGCGCGATGGACCCGCACACAACCCCCGGAAACTTTGCCATCATGTCCACTCCACCCGCGGAGATCATGGACATGCCGCTACGCCCCCTGCTCGCCTCCCTGCTTCTGTCGCTCAGCCTGAATGCGCTGGCTGCCACCGAAGTCCTGCCCCTGAACCACCGCACCAGCGCGGAAATGCTGCCCGCCGCGCAAGCCTTTCTCGGCAAGGACGGCACCGTCAGCAGTTTCGAGAACAAGCTGATCGTCAAAGCCGAACCCGGCAAGATCGACGAACTTCGCACCCTTCTTCGCGATCTGGACACCGCGCCGAAACGTCTGCTGATCAGCGTCGACAACAACGACAGCAATTTCCAGGACAACCGCGGCAATGCGCGGATCATCCGCTATGGCACCGCCAACCGCGAAGGCGGACTGCAGCAGATCCAGGCCAGCGAAGGCACCCCCGCGCTGATCCAGGTTGGCCAGAGCGTCCCCATTACCAGCACGCAGACCGACAATTACGGTCGCGTGCAAAGCCAGACCGAGTACCGCAACGTCACGCAAGGCTTCTACGTCACCGCCAGCGTCTCCGGCGATACCGTTCACCTGAACATCAGCACCAACAATGACCGGACGAGCCAGGAACGTCCCGATGTAGTGAAAGTACAAAGTACCGACACAAAGGTCACCGGCAAGCTGGGTGAGTGGATCACGTTGGCGGGTGTGAATGCTCAAAGTCAGGCCGACCGCTCTGCCTCGACCCTGAGCTACTCGACTCAACGGGGTGAAAACATGACTTTGCGGGTAAAAGTCGACGCATTGGACTGAAGCCACGGAAATCAAGGCCTCGACCAACGGCCTTGAAACTGACTGATGAGTCGTATTAGACCAAAGATGTAGTGGAGTGAAAAAACCACTACAAAACATTTGACGACCTCAAATCGCAGAGGCATGATGGCCCCGCTCCCGCTAATCAGGGGCCCTGGCAAGGGCCTTCGGATCGCGCTCTAACCTACCCACCTGAGCCGAGTCCGTGTCTGTACAGCCCACAAGGCGGTTTGACGAGATTGCGACTGGAACGAAGTTGTCCCGAGGGACGGAAGCGCATCAACGGTACATGGCAAAACCTGATCGACGTAGCACGGCAACCACGAGCCAACCTGCCCGACAGTCCGCCAGCACCTGCTCACTTCCCCTTTTCGAGCACCATCGTTCAACGTCGTAACTTCGCCAGACTAGACTGAGTCGCCAGCGTCCTCTGACCAGCGAGCATTCGGTGCTGCCCCTGTATCAACAGCGCAGCCGACAGAGCGAACATTTTTCACAAGACCTATGCGACGAGGCTTATTTCCATGGCACTGACACGCGAACAGCAAATTGCAGCCCTCGAAAAAGACTGGGCCGAGAACCCGCGCTGGAAAGGCGTGACCCGTACCTACACCGCTGCCGATGTCGTCCGTCTGCGTGGTTCCGTTCAGCCAGAGCACACCCTGGCCCGCATGGGTGCGGAAAAACTGTGGAACCTGGTCACCAAGGGCGCCCACCCGTCCTTCCGCCCTGAAAAAGATTTCGTCAACTGCATGGGCGCCCTGACCGGCGGCCAGGCTGTTCAACAGGTCAAGGCCGGCATCCAGGCTATCTACCTGTCCGGCTGGCAAGTGGCTGCCGATAACAACTCGGCCGAGTCCATGTACCCAGACCAGTCGCTGTACCCGGTGGATTCGGTTCCAACTGTGGTCAAGCGCATCAACAACTCGTTCCGTCGCGCCGACCAGATCCAGTGGAAAGCCGGCAAGAACCCAGGCGATGACGGCTACATCGATTACTTCGCACCAATCGTGGCTGACGCTGAAGCCGGTTTCGGCGGCGTACTGAACGCCTACGAACTGATGAAGAACATGATCGAAGCAGGCGCTGCCGGCGTTCACTTCGAAGATCAACTGGCTTCCGTGAAGAAATGCGGCCACATGGGCGGCAAGGTTCTGGTTCCGACCCAGGAAGCCGTTCAAAAGCTGAGCGCTGCCCGTCTGGCGGCCGACGTTGCCGGCGTACCGACCATCATCCTGGCCCGTACCGACGCCAACGCCGCTGACCTGCTGACCAGCGACTGCGACCCGTACGACCAACCGTTCGTGATCGGCGAGCGTACCCAGGAAGGCTTCTACAAAGTACGTGCCGGCCTGGACCAAGCCATCGCTCGCGGCCTGGCCTATGCGCCTTACGCCGACCTGATCTGGTGCGAAACCGCCAAGCCAGACCTGGACGAGGCTCGTCGCTTCGCCGAAGCGATCAAGAAGGAATACCCGGACCAGATCCTGTCCTACAACTGCTCGCCTTCCTTCAACTGGAAGAAGAACCTGGACGACGCAACCATCGCCAAGTTCCAGCGCGAACTGTCGGCAATGGGCTACAAGCACCAGTTCATCACCCTGGCCGGCATCCACAACATGTGGCACGGCATGTTCAACCTGGCGCACGACTACGCCCGCAACGACATGACCGCCTACGTGAAGCTGCAAGAGCAGGAATTCGCTGACGCATCGAAAGGCTACACCTTCGTTGCGCACCAGCAGGAAGTGGGCACCGGCTACTTCGACGACATGACCACTGTGATCCAGGGTGGCAAGTCTTCGGTTACCGCGCTGACCGGTTCCACCGAAGAAGAGCAGTTCCACTGATCTGATCGGCTGTTGATGTTCGGGTGACACGCAAGGCCCGGGACCTGTGATGGGGTTCCGGGCCTTGTTCTTTGCGTATCCGGCAACCGGATGCCCAGCGATCCTTCGACTATGCTTGGACGCACGCCAACAACAAGGACCGGCCATGCCCCGCTCCGTGACCCTTTGCGCCCTCGCGCTGTTCAGCGGCGCCTTCTATTTATATGCAGTGTCCAGCGCCGACCTCTGGCTCGCCCTGGCGGCCAAGCCGATTCCGGTACTGATACTGCTGCTCTGGTTGACCACCGCGCCAGCCACACCCTATCGCCAGCGAATCATGCTCGGCCTGGGCTTCTCGATCATCGGCGACATAGCCCTGGCGTGGCCGGGCGATCTGTTCGTTGCAGGCCTGGCGGCGTTTCTCTGCGCGCACCTGGCCTACCTCTGGGCCTATCTCCACAGAACCCGCGCGCCGGCCTTCGGCGCCCTGCTGCTGGCGGCCCTCTGCGGCGCAGGTTTGTTCGGCCTGCTGGCCTATCACGGCCTGGGCGGGCTGTTCATCCCGGTGGCGCTCTACGCCCTGACCATCAGCGCCATGCTTTGGCGGGCGCTGGCCTGTGGCGGCGTCGCAGCGTTTGGCGCCATGAGCTTCGTGCTGTCGGACAGCCTGATCGGCATCGATCGCTTCGTCAGCGCCTTCGCCGCCGCGCCGTACCTGATCATCCTGTTCTACTGGCTTGGTCAGTGGGCCATTGCACTGTCGGCGCGACACGCGCAATCGGCACAATCCAGCGAAGCGTTGACCCAAGCCCCGACCCCGGTCGGAAAAAGCGTCTAGAACAAGGGATACCAATAACTTGCAGGCAAACAGTCGATGAACTTTGTAGTTGACTTGAACAGTAGGAATAACAACAGACCTTCAAATGATATTAATTATCATTACGAAACTTGCAATTCATTACGCCTCGAAAGAAACATAATTAACGAAACAAGGGACAATCCCCGTATTACGGGGCCTGGAGCGAGTCGGGAAAGATTTTTGTTCTTAATGCTACGAATAAATTTGCAGCAGAAATTTTACTTGCACCAGGTTTACCCATAAAATCAGCGCGATAGATTTCGCTGCGACATATCGTCACTGCTCTACTTCTTTTCAAGCTCAGAGACTACGTGCTCTGTTAAGGATTTTCAGCATGCCCGATTCGACTGGACTCATCGCCCACAACTGGGGCTTTGCCATTTTCCTTTTGGGTGTCGTCGGCCTCTGCGCCTTCATGCTCGGTCTGTCCAGCCTGCTCGGTAGCAAGGCATGGGGCCGTAGCAAGAACGAACCCTTCGAGTCCGGCATGCTGCCCACTGGCGGTGCCCGCCTGCGCCTTTCGGCAAAATTCTATCTGGTCGCGATGCTGTTCGTGATCTTCGATATCGAAGCCCTCTTTCTCTTTGCATGGTCTGTGTCGATTCGCGAAAGCGGCTGGACCGGATTCGTCGAAGCTCTCGTTTTCATAGCAATTCTGTTGGCAGGTCTTGTCTACCTTTGGCGGGTCGGGGCGCTCGATTGGGCTCCCGTGGGTCGTCGCAAGCGGCAAGCGAAGCTGAAACAATGAGGCTTTGGCAATGCAATACAATCTCACCAGAATCGATCCGGATGCGCCCAACGAGCAGTATCCAATCGGAGACCGGGAAACCGTCTCCGATTCGCTGCTAGAGGACCAGGTCCACAAGAACATCTTCATGGGCAAGCTCGAAGATGTGCTCAGTGGTGCGGTCAACTGGGGTCGCAAGAACTCCCTGTGGCCCTACAACTTCGGCCTGTCCTGCTGCTACGTGGAGATGACCACGGCGTTTACCGCGCCGCACGACATCGCCCGTTTCGGCGCTGAAGTTATCCGGGCATCACCGCGCCAGGCCGACTTCATGGTCATCGCTGGCACCTGCTTCATCAAGATGGCACCCATCATCCAGCGTCTTTACGAGCAGATGCTCGAGCCGAAATGGGTCATTTCCATGGGTTCGTGTGCCAACTCCGGTGGCATGTACGACATTTACTCGGTCGTTCAGGGGGTCGACAAGTTCCTCCCCGTGGATGTCTACGTGCCTGGCTGCCCGCCTCGCCCTGAAGCATTCCTGCAAGGCTTGATGCTGTTGCAGGAATCGATTGGCAAGGAGCGTCGCCCTCTTTCCTGGGTCGTTGGCGACCAAGGCGTGTATCGCGCCGAAATGCCAGCGCAGAAAGAGCTGCGTCGTGAACAGCGCATGCAGGTCACCAACCTGCGCAGCCCCGACGAAGTCTGATCCAGCGAACCGCTGCCTGTTCACAAGACCAGGCGGCCTGGCTTCATTCTCTACGTTGACCGAAAGCGACCGAGACCATGACCGCGGACACCGCTATTTATATTCCGCCTTACAAGGCTGACGACCAGGATGTGGTCGTCGAACTGAACAATCGTTTTGGCCCCGAGGCGTTCACCGCCCAGGAGACCCGTACCGGCATGCCGGTGCTGTGGGTTGCCCGCGCCAAACTGATCGAAGTACTCACCTTCCTGCGCAACGTGCCCAAGCCGTACAGCATGCTGTATGACCTGCACGGCGTGGACGAGCGCCTGCGCACCCAGCGTCGCGGCCTGCCTGGCGCCGACTTCAGCGTTTTCTACCACCTGCTCTCGGTAGAACGAAACAGCGACGTGATGATCAAGGTCGCGCTGAACGAAAATGACCTGAACCTTCCGACCGTGACCGGCATCTGGCCAAACGCCAACTGGTACGAGCGTGAAGTCTGGGACATGTTCGGCATCGACTTTGCCGGCCACCCGCACCTGACCCGCATCATGATGCCGCCGACCTGGGAAGGTCACCCGCTGCGCAAGGACTTCCCGGCGCGCGCCACCGAGTTCGACCCGTTCACCCTGAACCTCGCCAAGCAACAGCTCGAGGAAGAAGCCGCGCGCTTCAACCCGGAAGCCTGGGGCATGAAACGTCAGGGCGCGAACGAGGACTACATGTTCCTCAACCTCGGCCCCAACCACCCGTCCGCCCACGGTGCGTTCCGTATCGTCCTGCAACTGGACGGTGAAGAGATCGTCGACTGCGTCCCGGACATCGGCTACCACCACCGTGGTGCCGAGAAGATGGCCGAGCGCCAGTCCTGGCACAGCTTCATTCCCTACACCGACCGTATCGACTACCTCGGCGGGGTGATGAACAACCTGCCGTACGTACTGGCCGTCGAGAAGCTGGCGGGCATCCAGGTGCCGCAAAAGGTCGACACCATCCGCATCATGCTGGCCGAGTTCTTCCGGATCACCAGCCACCTGCTGTTCCTGGGTACCTATATCCAGGACGTCGGCGCCATGACCCCGGTGTTCTTCACCTTCACCGACCGCCAGCGCGCCTACACCGTGATCGAAGCCATCACCGGTTTCCGTCTGCACCCGGCCTGGTACCGCATCGGTGGCGTCGCCCATGACCTGCCGCGCGGCTGGGACAAACTGGTGAAAGACTTCGTCGAATGGCTGCCAAAGCGCCTCGACGAGTACACCAAGGCTGCCCTGCAGAACAGTATCCTCAAAGGCCGTACCATCGGTGTTGCCCAGTACAACACCAAGGAAGCGCTGGAATGGGGCGTCACCGGCGCCGGCCTGCGTTCCACCGGCCTGGACTTCGACCTGCGCAAGGCCCGTCCTTACTCCGGCTACGAGAACTTCGAGTTCGAAGTACCGCTGGCCCACAACGGCGATGCCTACGATCGCTGCATGGTCCGTGTCGAAGAGATGCGCCAGAGTATCCGCATCATCGACCAGTGCATGCGCAACATGCCGGAAGGCCCGTACAAGGCGGATCACCCGCTGACCACGCCGCCGCCGAAAGAGCGCACCCTGCAGCACATCGAAACCCTGATCACCCACTTCCTGCAGGTTTCGTGGGGCCCGGTCATGCCGGCCAACGAGTCCTTCCAGATGATCGAGGCGACCAAGGGCATCAACAGTTATTACCTGACGAGCGATGGCGGCACCATGAGCTACCGCACCCGGATTCGTACCCCGAGCTATCCGCACCTGCAGCAGATCCCGTCGGTGATCCGCGGCAGCATGGTCGCGGACCTGATCGCGTACCTGGGCAGTATCGACTTCGTTATGGCTGACGTGGACCGCTAAGCATGAACAGCACGCTTATCCAGACTGACCGTTTCGCCCTGAGCGAAACCGAGCGCTCGGCCATCGAGCACGAAATGCATCACTACGAGGACCCGCGCGCGGCGTCCATCGAAGCTCTGAAGATCGTCCAGAAGCAACGTGGCTGGGTGCCTGACGGCGCCATCTATGCCATCGGCGAAATCCTCGGCATCCCGGCCAGCGACGTCGAAGGCGTGGCCACCTTCTACAGCCAGATCTTCCGCCAGCCGGTCGGACGCCACATCATCCGCGTCTGCGACAGCATGGTCTGCTACATCGGTGGCCACGAGTCCGTGGTCGGCCAGATTCAGAGCGAACTGGGCATCGGCCTCGGCCAGACTACCCCGGACGGTCGTTTCACCCTGCTGCCGGTATGCTGCCTGGGCAACTGCGACAAGGCCCCGGCCCTGATGATCGATGACGACACCTTCGGCGACGTTCAGCCGACCGGTGTAGCCAAACTGCTGGAGGGTTACGCATGACCATCACTTCCTTCGGCCCGGCCAACCGCATCGCGCGCAGCGCCGAGACCCACCCACTGACCTGGCGCCTGCGTGACGACGGCGAGCCGGTCTGGCTTGACGAGTACCAGGCCAAGAACGGCTATGCCGCCGCCCGCAAGGCACTGGCGCAGATGTCCCAGGACGATATCGTCCAGACCGTGAAGGACTCCGGCCTCAAGGGCCGTGGCGGTGCGGGCTTCCCCACCGGCGTCAAATGGGGCCTGATGCCCAAAGACGAATCCATGAACATCCGCTACCTGCTGTGCAACGCGGACGAAATGGAGCCGAACACCTGGAAGGACCGCATGCTGATGGAGCAACAGCCCCATCTGCTGGTCGAGGGCATGCTGATCAGCGCCCGCGCCCTCAAGGCCTACCGTGGCTACATCTTCCTGCGCGGCGAATACACCACCGCCGCACGCAACCTGAACCGCGCCATCGATGAAGCCAAGGCCGCTGGCCTGCTGGGCAAGAACATCCTCGGCAGCGGCTTCGATTTCGAGCTGTTCGTCCACACCGGCGCCGGTCGCTACATCTGTGGCGAAGAGACCGCGCTGATCAACTCGCTGGAAGGCCGTCGCGCCAACCCGCGTTCCAAGCCGCCCTTCCCTGCCGCCGTTGGCGTCTGGGGCAAGCCGACTTGCGTGAACAACGTCGAAACCCTGTGCAACGTGCCGGCCATCGTTGGCAACGGCGTTGACTGGTACAAGTCGCTGGCACGCGAAGGCAGCGAAGACCACGGCACCAAGCTGATGGGCTTCTCCGGCAAGGTGAAGAACCCGGGTCTGTGGGAACTGCCATTCGGCGTCACCGCCCGCGAGCTGTTCGAAGACTACGCCGGTGGCATGCGCGATGGCTTCAAGCTCAAGTGCTGGCAGCCAGGCGGCGCCGGTACCGGCTTCCTGCTTCCCGAGCACCTGGATGCGCAGATGTATGCCGGCGGCATCGCCAAGGTGGGCACCCGGATGGGTACTGGCCTGGCCATGGCGGTGGACGACAGCGTCAACATGGTCTCGCTGCTGCGCAACATGGAAGAGTTCTTCGCCCGCGAATCCTGCGGCTGGTGCACTCCGTGCCGCGACGGCCTGCCATGGAGCGTGAAGATGCTGCGCGCCCTCGAGAAGGGCCAGGGCCAGCAGAGCGATATCGAGACCCTGCTGGGCCTGGTCAACTTCCTCGGCCCTGGCCGCACCTTCTGCGCTCATGCACCGGGCGCCGTCGAGCCGCTGGGCAGTGCCATCAAATACTTCCGCCACGAGTTCGAGGCCGGTGTCGCCGCCCCTGGCAGCGCCGCCCTGAGCCCGAACCTGGCCAAGCCAATCCCGGCCCCGATCGTGGTTGGCGCATAACAAGATGAAACGCGGATGGTCCGTGCCATCCGCCAGCCTCGCAGGCTCGCCCGACCATTGTCGCGCGAGCCGCGGGCACACCGATTTCCATTAGCCACGCCCGCACACGCGGGCCAACGAAGAACTTTGAACCATGGCCACTATCCACGTAGACGGCAAAGCGCTCGAAGTCAACGGTGCGGACAACCTGTTACAGGCTTGTCTGTCGCTCGGCCTCGACATCCCTTATTTCTGCTGGCACCCGGCGCTCGGCAGCGTCGGCGCCTGCCGGCAGTGTGCGGTCAAGCAGTACAACGACGAGAACGACACCCGTGGTCGTATCGTCATGTCCTGCATGACCCCCGCCTCCGACGGCACCTGGATTTCCATCGAAGACGATGAGTCCAAGGCGTTCCGCGCCAGCGTCGTCGAATGGCTGATGACCAACCACCCGCACGACTGCCCGGTCTGCGAGGAAGGCGGTCACTGCCACCTGCAAGACATGACGGTCATGACCGGCCACAACGAGCGCCGCTACCGTTTCACCAAGCGTACCCACCAGAACCAGGAACTCGGCCCGTTCATCGCTCACGAGATGAACCGCTGCATCGCCTGCTATCGCTGCGTGCGTTACTACAAGGACTACGCCGGCGGCACCGATCTGGGCGTCTATGGCGCGCACGACAACGTGTACTTCGGCCGTGTCGAAGACGGTACCCTGGAGAGCGAATTCTCCGGCAACCTGACCGAGGTCTGCCCTACCGGTGTATTCACCGACAAGACCCACTCCGAGCGCTACAACCGCAAATGGGACATGCAGTTCGCCCCGAGCATCTGCCATGGCTGCTCCAGCGGCTGCAACATCAGCCCGGGTGAGCGTTACGGCGAACTGCGCCGGATCGAGAACCGCTTCAACGGTTCGGTCAACCAGTATTTCCTCTGCGACCGCGGCCGCTTCGGCTACGGCTATGTCAACCGTACCGATCGCCCACGCCAGCCACTGCTGGCCGACGGCTCCAAGCTGAGCGTGGACGCTGCCCTCGACCAGGCCGCCGATCTGTTGCGCGGCCGCACCATCGTCGGTATCGGTTCGCCACGCGCCAGCCTGGAAAGCAACTACGGCCTGCGCGAGCTGGTCGGTGCCGAGTACTTCTATTCGGGTATGGAAGCCGCTGAACTGGAGCGCGTGCGCCTGGTTCTGCAGGTGCTCAACGACAGCCCGCTGCCAGTACCGACCCTGCGCGAGATCGAAGACCACGACGCCGTGTTCGTCCTCGGTGAAGACCTGACCCAGACCGCTGCCCGCGTCGCCCTGTCCGTGCGTCAGGCTACCAAGGGCAAGGCCGAGGCCATGGCCGAGTCGATGAAAGTCCAGCCATGGCTCGACGCCGCGGTGAAGAACATCGGCCAGCACGCCCTGTACCCGCTGTTCATCGCCAGCCTGGCCGAAACCAAGCTGGATGACGTCGCCGAAGAATGCGTTCACGCAGCGCCCGCCGACCTGGCGCGCCTCGGCTTCGCCGTGGCCCACGCCATCGATCCAAGCGCCCCGGCCGTCGAAGGCCTGGACGCCGACGCACTGGAACTGGCCAAGCGCATCGCCGATGCCCTGGTCGCCGCCAAGCGTCCGCTGATCGTTTCCGGTGGTTCGCTGGGTTCCAAGGCGCTGATCGAAGCTGCCGCCAACATCGCCAAGGCCCTCAAGCTGCGCGACAAGGCCGGCTCCCTGAGCCTGGTGGTGCCGGAAGCCAACAGCATCGGGATGGCCATGTTCGGTGGTGACTCGGTGGATGCCGCGCTGGACGCGGTGATCTCGGGCAAGGCCGACGCCATCGTCGTGCTGGAAAACGACCTGTACAGCCGCGTCCCGGCCGCCAAGGTCGACGCCGCGTTCGCCGCTGCCAAAGTGATCATCGTTGCCGATCACTCCAAGACCCCGACCACCGACCGCGCCCACCTGGTGCTGCCAGCCGCCTCCTTCGCCGAAGGCGACGGTACTCTGGTCAGCCAGGAAGGCCGTGCCCAGCGCTTCTTCCAGGTCTTCGATCCGACCTACCTGGACAGCAGCATCCTGGTTCACGAAGGCTGGCGCTGGATGCACGCCCTGCGTGCGACCCTGCTGAACCAGCCGGTGGACTGGACCCAACTGGACCACGTCACCAGCGCCTGCGCCAGTGTCACCCCGCAACTGGCCGGCATCGTCAACGCCGCACCGTCCGCCGCGTTCCGCATCAAGGGCATGAAGCTCGCCCGCGAACCGCTGCGCTACTCCGGTCGTACCGCCATGCGCGCCAACATCAGCGTGCACGAACCGCGTACCCCGCAGGACAAGGACACCGCCTTCGCCTTCTCCATGGAAGGTTACTCGGGCTCGGCCGAGCCGCGTTCGCAAGTGCCGTTCGCCTGGTCGCCGGGCTGGAACTCGCCGCAAGCCTGGAACAAGTTCCAGGACGAGGTCGGTGGCCACCTGCGTGCCGGTGACCCGGGTACTCGCCTGATCGAGTCCCAGGGTGATCGCCTGAACTGGTTCGCCAGCGTTCCGGGCGCCTTCGCCCCGGCCCGCGGCACCTGGCAGGTCGTGCCGTTCTACCACCTGTTCGGCAGCGAGGAGAGTTCGTCCCGTGCAGCACCGGTGCAAGAGCGCATCCCGCAAGCCTACGTCGCACTGGCCAAGGCCGAAGCCGACCGCCTGGGTGTCAACGAAGGCGCCCTGCTCAGCCTGAACGTCGCGGGTCAGACCCTGCGTCTGCCGCTGCGCATCAATGAAGAACTGGGCGTTGGCCTGGTTGCGCTGCCGAAAGGCCTGGCCGGTATCCCGCCAGCCATCTTCGGTGCATCCGTCGAAGGCCTGCAGGAGGCAGCACAATGACCTGGTTCACCCCCGAAGTGATCGATGTGATCATTACCGTCGTCAAGGCCGTCGTGGTCTTGCTGGCGGTGGTGGTCTGCGGTGCGCTGCTCAGCTTCGTCGAGCGGCGCCTGCTGGGCTGGTGGCAGGACCGCTACGGTCCGAACCGCGTCGGCCCGTTCGGCATGTTCCAGATCGCTGCCGACATGCTGAAGATGTTCTTCAAGGAAGACTGGAATCCGCCCTTCGTCGACAAGATGATCTTCACCCTGGCGCCGGTCGTGGCCATGAGCGCGCTGCTGATTGCCTTCGCGATCATCCCGATCACCCCGACCTGGGGTGTCGCGGACCTGAACATCGGCCTGCTGTTCTTCTTCGCCATGGCCGGCCTGTCGGTGTACGCCGTACTGTTCGCCGGCTGGTCGTCGAACAACAAGTACGCCTTGCTCGGCAGCCTGCGCGCCTCGGCCCAGACCGTGTCCTATGAAGTGTTCATGGGCCTGGCGCTGATGGGCATCGTGGCCCAGGTCGGCTCGTTCAACATGCGCGACATCGTCGACTACCAGGCGCAGAACCTGTGGTTCATCATTCCGCAGTTCTTCGGCTTCTGTACCTTCTTCATCGCTGGCGTCGCCGTGACTCACCGTCACCCGTTCGACCAGCCGGAAGCGGAACAGGAACTGGCCGACGGTTACCACATTGAATACGCCGGCATGAAATGGGGCATGTTCTTCGTGGGTGAGTACATCGGCATCATCCTGATCTCGGCGCTGCTGGTAACCCTGTTCTTCGGTGGCTGGCACGGTCCGTTCGGCATCCTGCCGCAGATCCCGTTCATCTGGTTCGCCCTGAAAACCGGCTTCTTCATCATGCTGTTCATCCTGCTGCGCGCCTCCATCCCGCGCCCACGCTATGACCAGGTGATGGACTTCAGCTGGAAGTTCTGCCTGCCGCTGACCTTGATCAATTTGCTGGTGACCGCTGCGCTCGTGTTGCTCAACACGCCAGCTGTTGCGGCCCAGTGAGGATTTGACCCATGTTCAAATATATTGGCGACATCGTTAAGGGCACCGGCACCCAGCTGCGCAGCCTGGTAATGGTGTTCTCCCACGGGTTCCGCAAACGCGACACCCTGCAATACCCGGAAGAAGCGGTCTACCTGCCGCCACGCTACCGTGGCCGTATCGTGCTGACCCGCGACCCCGATGGCGAAGAGCGCTGCGTAGCGTGCAACCTGTGTGCCGTGGCCTGCCCGGTCGGTTGCATCTCGCTGCAGAAAGCCGAAACGGAAGACGGACGCTGGTATCCGGAGTTCTTCCGCATCAACTTCTCGCGCTGCATTTTCTGCGGCCTCTGCGAGGAAGCCTGCCCGACCACCGCGATCCAGCTCACGCCGGATTTCGAAATGGCCGAGTTCAAACGTCAGGACCTGGTGTACGAGAAGGAAGATCTGCTGATCGCCGGACCAGGCAAGAACCCTGATTACAACTTCTACCGTGTTGCAGGTATGGCGGTTGCCGGCAAGCCGAAAGGCTCCGCGCAGAACGAAGCCGAGCCGATCAACGTGAAGAGCTTGCTCCCTTAAGGAAGAAAGATGGAATTCGCTTTCTATTTCGCATCCGGTGTCGCTGTGGTGTCCACCCTTCGGGTGATCACCAACACCAACCCCGTGCACGCCCTGCTCTACCTGATCATTTCGCTGATCTCCGTGGCGATGACCTTCTTCGCCCTCGGCGCTCCGTTTGCCGGCGCGCTGGAAGTGATCGCCTACGCTGGCGCCATTATGGTGCTGTTCGTCTTCGTGGTGATGATGCTCAACCTGGGTCCGGCTTCGGTCGCCCAGGAACGCGGCTGGCTCAAGCCCGGCATCTGGACCGGCCCCGTGGTCCTCGGCACGCTGCTGCTGCTCGAACTGCTGTATGTGCTGTTCAGCAACCAGAGCGGTGCTGCCATCGGTCATACCACCGTCGACGCCAAGGCGGTCGGCATCAGCCTGTTTGGTCCTTACCTGCTGGTAGTGGAACTGGCCTCCATGCTGCTGCTCGCCGCGGCGGTAACGGCTTTCCACCTCGGCCGCAACGAGGCGAAGGAGTAATCACATGCCTGCTATCCCACTCGAACACGGCCTGGCCGTCGCCGGCATTCTGTTCTGCCTCGGTCTGGTCGGCCTGATGGTCCGCCGCAACATTCTCTTCGTGCTGATGAGTCTGGAAATCATGATGAACGCCTCGGCACTGGCCTTCATCGTCGCTGGCGCCCGCTGGGCGCAGCCGGATGGACAGATCATGTTCATCCTGGTGATCAGCCTGGCAGCCGCCGAGGCCAGTATCGGCCTGGCGATCCTGCTGCAGCTGTATCGCCGCTTCCACACTCTCGATATCGATGCAGCCAGTGAGATGCGCGGATGAATCTTCTCTTTCTGACTTTCGTATTCCCCCTGATCGGCTTCCTGCTGCTGTCGTTCTCCCGTGGTCGTTTCTCGGAGAACCTGTCGGCGCTGATCGGTGTCGGCTCGGTCGGTCTGTCGGCGATCGTCGCAGCCTGGGTGATCTGGCAATTCAACGTCGCGCCACCGGAAGGCGGCGTGTACAGCCAACTGCTGTGGCAGTGGATGTCGGTTGACGGCTTCGCACCTACCTTCACCCTGCACCTGGATGGCCTGTCGGTCACCATGCTGGGCGTGGTGGTCGGCGTCGGCTTCCTGATCCACCTGTTCGCCTCCTGGTACATGCGCGGTGAAGCGGGTTACTCGCGCTTCTTCTCCTACACCAACCTGTTCATTGCCAGCATGTTGTTCCTGATCCTGGGCGACAACCTGCTGTTCATCTACTTCGGTTGGGAAGGCGTGGGCCTGTGCTCGTACCTGTTGATCGGTTTCTACTACAGCAACCGCAACAACGGTAACGCGGCACTCAAGGCCTTCATCGTCACCCGTATCGGCGACGTGTTCATGGCCATCGGCCTGTTCATCCTGTTCCAGCAGCTCGGCACCCTGAACGTGCAGGAACTGCTGGTGCTCGCGCCGCAGAAGTTCCAGGCGGGCGACACCTGGATGGTCCTGGCGACCCTGATGCTGCTCGGTGGTGCCGTCGGTAAATCCGCGCAACTGCCGCTGCAGACCTGGCTGGCGGACGCGATGGCCGGTCCTACCCCGGTTTCGGCACTGATCCACGCCGCGACCATGGTGACCGCAGGCGTCTACCTGATCGCCCGTACCCACGGCCTGTTCGCCCTGGCGCCGGATGTACTGCACCTGGTTGGCGTGGTCGGCGGTGTGACCCTGGTCCTGGCCGGTTTCGCCGCGCTGGTCCAGACCGACATCAAACGTATCCTCGCCTACTCCACCATGAGCCAGATCGGCTACATGTTCCTGGCCCTGGGCGTCGGTGCCTGGGACGCGGCGATCTTCCACCTGATGACCCACGCCTTCTTCAAGGCCCTGCTGTTCCTCGCCTCCGGTGCGGTGATCGTTGCCTGCCACCACGAGCAGAACATCTTCAAGATGGGCGGCCTGTGGAAGAAACTGCCTCTGGCCTACACCAGCTTCGTGGTCGGTGGCGCTGCGCTGGCCGCCTTGCCGCTGATCACCGTTGGTTTCTACTCCAAGGACGAGATCCTCTGGGAAGCCTTCGCCAGCGGTAACACCGGTCTGCTGTACGCTGGCCTGGTGGGTGCGTTCATGACCTCGCTGTACACCTTCCGCCTGATCTTCATCGCCTTCCACGGTGAAGCCAAGACCGAAGCCCATGCCGGCCACGGCATTTCGCACTGGCTGCCACTGAGCGTGCTGATCGTCCTGTCGACCTTCGTCGGTGCCTGGATCCATCCACCACTGGCCGGCGTTCTGCCGGAAAGCGCTGGCCATGCCGGCGGCGAAGCCAAGCACAGCCTGGAAATCGCCTCGGGCGCCATCGCCATCGCGGGTATCCTGCTGGCCGCGGTGCTGTTCCTGGGCAAGCGTCGCCTGGTCACCGCCATCGCCAACAGCGGCATCGGCCGCGTCCTCTCGGCCTGGTGGTTCGCCGCCTGGGGCTTCGACTGGATCTACGACAAGCTGTTCGTCAAACCTTACCTGTTGATCAGCCACATCCTGCGCAAGGATCCGGTTGACCGCGGCATTGGCCTGATTCCGCGTATGGCTCGGGGCGGTCACGCCGCCATGAGCAAAACCGAAACCGGTCAGCTGCGCTGGTACACCGCTTCGATCGCCGTGGGTGCCGTCCTTGTACTCGGCGCCGTTTTGATGGCTGCGGTCTGATATGAACCTTGCGACTTTGCGAAAGGAATTGAGCCCGTCATGATTTTGCCTTGGCTGATCCTGATCCCCTTTATCGGCGGCCTGCTGTGCTGGCTGGGTGAGCGCTTCGGCGCCACCCTGCCGCGCTGGATCGCGCTGCTGACCATGTCCCTCCTGCTTGGTATCGGCCTCTGGCTGTGGGCCAACGGGGACTACACCCTCGCCCCCGCTCCCGGCGCCGCGCCGCAGTGGGCGGTTGAATTCAAAGTGCTGTGGATCGAGCGCTTCGGCATCAGCCTGCACCTGGCCCTCGACGGCCTGTCGCTGCTGATGATCCTGCTCACCGGCCTGCTCGGTGTGCTCTCGGTACTCTGCTCGTGGAAAGAGATCCAGCGCCACGTCGGCTTCTTCCACCTCAACCTGATGTGGATCCTCGGCGGCGTGGTCGGGGTGTTCCTGGCCCTGGACCTGTTCCTGTTCTTCTTCTTCTGGGAAATGATGCTGGTGCCGATGTATTTCCTCATCGCGCTCTGGGGTCACAGCTCCTCCGACGGCAAGAAGACCCGGATCTACGCAGCAACCAAGTTCTTCATCTTCACCCAGGCCAGCGGCCTGATCATGCTGGTGGCGATCCTCGGTCTGGTACTGGTCAATTTCAACAACACCGGGGTGATCACCTTCGATTACACCCAGTTGCTGAAAGCCGACCTGCCGGCCGGCACCGAATACCTGCTGATGCTCGGCTTCTTCATCGCCTTCGCGGTCAAGCTGCCGGTGGTGCCGTTCCACTCCTGGCTGCCTGACGCTCACGCCCAGGCACCGACCGCCGGTTCCGTGGACCTCGCCGGTATCCTGCTGAAGACTGCGGCCTACGGCCTGCTGCGTTTCGCCCTGCCGCTGTTCCCGAACGCCTCGGCCGAGTTCGCGCCGATCGCCATGACCCTGGGTCTGATCGGGATCTTCTACGGTGCGTTCCTGGCATTCGCCCAGACCGACATCAAGCGTCTGATCGCCTTCTCCAGCGTTTCGCACATGGGCTTCGTGCTGATCGGTATCTACTCCGGCAGCCAGCAAGCCCTGCAAGGCGCGGTGATCCAGATGCTGGCCCACGGTGTTTCGGCTGCCGCGCTGTTTATCCTCAGCGGTCAACTGTACGAGCGCCTGCACACCCGTGACATGCGCCAGATGGGTGGCCTGTGGCACCGCATCGCCTACCTGCCGGCCATCAGCCTGTTCTTCGCGGCCGCGTCGCTGGGTCTGCCAGGCACCGGTAACTTCGTCGGCGAGTTCCTGATCCTGATCGGCAGCTTCGTCAGTGCCCCGTGGGTCACCGTCATCGCCACCTCCGGCCTGGTGTTTGGCTCGGTCTACTCGCTGATCATGATCCACCGCGCCTACTTCGGCCCGTCGAAATCCGACGAGGTCCTGGCCGGCATGGACAACCGCGAACTGATCATGGTGCTGGGCCTGGCTGGCCTGCTGATCCTGCTGGGCGTGTACCCGCAACCGTTCCTCGACACTTCTGCCGCCACCATGAGCGGTGTGCAGCAGTGGCTCGGTACCGCTTTCACTCAACTCGCTTCGGCCCGGTAAGAGCGCTATGGACCTGACGATTCAACACTTTATCGCGCTTGCGCCGCTGCTGATTACCACCATCACCGTTGTCGTGGTGATGCTGGCAATCGCCTGGCGCCGCAATCACTCGCAAACCTTCCTGCTGTCGACCGTGGGCCTTAACCTGGCCCTGCTGTCGATCCTGCCGGTCCTGAAGATCGTTCCTCTGGCGGTCACCCCGCTGCTGACCATCGACAAGTTCGCCTGCCTGTACATGGCGCTGATCCTCATCGCCACCCTGGCCTGCGTCACCCTCGCCCACGCTTATCTGGGTGATGGCGGCAAAGGCTACCCGGGCAACCGCGAAGAACTGTACCTGCTGATCCTGATGGCAGCGCTCGGCGGTCTGGTTCTGGTCAGCGCGCAACACCTGGCGGGCCTGTTCATCGGCCTGGAACTGCTGTCGGTGCCGGTCTACGGCCTGGTCGCCTATGCCTTCTTCAACAAGCGCTCGCTGGAAGCCGGCATCAAGTACATGGTGCTCTCGGCCGCAGGCTCCGCGTTCCTGTTGTTCGGTATGGCGCTGCTGTACAGCGATGCCGGCAGCCTGAGCTTCGACGGCATCGGCAAGGCGCTGGCCGCCACCAACATGCCGAGCCTGCTCGCGCAACTGGGCCTGGGCATGATGCTGGTCGGTCTGGCATTCAAGCTGTCGCTGGTGCCGTTCCACCTGTGGACCCCGGACGTCTACGAAGGGGCTCCGGCACCAGTCGCGGCCTTCCTGGCCACCGCGTCGAAGGTTGCCGTGTTCGCTGTCGTGGTGCGTCTGTTCATGCTCTCCCCTGCTGCCAGCAGCGGCGTGCTGACCACCGTACTGTCGGTGATCGCGGTCGCCTCGATTCTGGTCGGTAACCTGCTGGCCCTGACCCAGAGCAACCTCAAGCGTCTGCTCGGTTACTCGTCGATCGCCCACTTCGGTTACCTGCTGATCGCCCTGGTGGCCAGCAAGGGCCTGGCGGTGGAAGCCATCGGCGTCTACCTGGTCACCTACGTGATCACCAGCCTCGGCGCCTTCGGCGTGATCACCCTGATGTCCTCGCCGTACAACGGCCGTGACGCGGACGCCCTGTACGAGTACCGCGGCCTGTTCTGGCGCCGTCCGTACCTGACCGCAGTGCTGACTGTGATGATGCTGTCGCTGGCCGGTATCCCGCTGACCGCAGGCTTCATCGGCAAGTTCTACATCATCGCTACCGGCGTCGAGTCGCAACTGTGGTGGCTGGTCGGTGCCCTGGTAATCGGTAGCGCCATCGGCGTGTTCTATTACCTGCGCGTCATGGTCACCCTGTTCCTGATCGAGCCGAACCTGCGTCGTCACGATGCACCGCTGAACTGGGAACAGCGCACCGGCGGCGTCATGCTGCTGGCCATCGCGATCCTGGCCTTCGTCCTCGGCGTCTATCCGCAGCCGCTGCTGGACCTGGTGCAACACGCCGGCCTGCAACTGGTCGGCTGATAGCCCCGGAAAGACAAACACCCCGCTTCGGCGGGGTGTTTTTTTTCCACGACATTACGATTGCCTCCTTCCCTGGCAACGTCACGCCAGATCCTGCTTCAGCCAGACACCGGCTGACAGGGACCGCGTGCCCCTTCGACGAAGATCCCTTCCCCGTCAATCGACCTGCATCACAGGCTCATGCCCTCCTGGCCCGTCCCTTCCGGCATGGGTGCAGGGAAAGCCGCGCGTCGCAACTCACTGTCGGCACGCGGCAGATGCACTTCCGGGTTGGGCATGCCGCTGGGGGACAGCTCGTGCGTCATTTCGAATTCGGCCCGTACCGACCAGCCGCAGGCTTCCGTGGTGCACTGCAAGTAGGCTACCCGCAGGAAAATGTGCCGGCCCTCGCTGGTGCGGATACGCATGCGGCTTTTGCAATGCGGGCATACGAGCTTGTAAGTACTCACAGCAGCCCCCTCGATGTGAGGCAGCACACTCCGCTGTTCTGACGGTAATTCATTCCTATTCCAATCTCCTGTAAGCTCAAAACGCCCAAGCAGAGAAATTTCCTATTCTCATGATGGAAACTTCCGACATTTAATTTCCCCAAACGAGTAGTGCTCGATGTTGCAAAGAGAGAGAATGCGATTTGCATATTTTTTTGCCGAACATTATATCAGCACCCCACAGGATTACTCGTTATGAGTATTAATGGATTTGCTGCGGTTCTTGCCAGAATGAAGCTCGTGACCCAGTCAACCACCGATTCAGGCCTGTCATCCGCACTTGGCGTAAGCCCGCAAACCGTCAGCAGCTGGAAAGGCCGCGACAGCATCCCTTACGCGATATGCGTAGACCTTGCCGAAAAACATGGCGTTTGCCTCGATTGGCTGTTGGTCGGCGAAGGTCCGAAATTTCGTACCGCTGCCCAATACGCGATAAACACCTCGATCGACCCGGAGTGGGAGACCCAGCTGATCGCCCAGTTGCGCCTGCTCGAACCGAGCGACCTGCACGCCATCACCCTGGCCATTCAAGAGAAGCAGCGCCTGCGCGAGCTGGAACGGCAGGTCGAGGAGATCGCCGGCCTGCTACCGCAACGCAACAGCTAGCCGCCGCGCTCAACTCCCACCCCGCAAGCGCTGGATAATCTCGCGGAGGTCCGCGCCGTCGATCCAGATCATCACTTTGATGACAATCGGAATCACCACCACCGCACCGATGAACGCGGCCTCACCGCCAGAGAGAAACGGCGCGATCGAACGCATCAGCGGGGTGAAGAGATAGCCAACCCCCGCCGACAGAAACAGCGAGCCCATGCGCTGCCAGGCCTTCAGCAGACCCCGGGTACTGGCGACCAGCCAGGCGCCAAGCAGCGCGCCAAACACCACGTCACCGTCCACCGTCGGCAGGGCCGAGGCCAGCCCGAGCCCAACGAAAAGACTGGAAAGATTGGCCGAGGTCGGATCACTCATCGCGCTCCCCTTTTGCTGCCTTGAGGCGGCGGCGCGGGCATTCGACGACCGTAACCTGCTTGCCCAGCTCGAACCGGGTCGCTTCCGCCACCGCACGCCAGTAAAGCTGCGCCAGGGTGGGCCGCTTGCCATCACCCGGCAGGTCGAGCAGCATCTTGTAGCCGCGTCCGCGCAGGGCCTGGCGCCACGACAGAAACTCCTTCACCACGCTCGACGCAGCCACCCGCGCCGCCACTTCGAGGCGGGCGTGGCCGATGTCTGCGGGCAGTTGCAACTGCTCGCGGATCAAGCGCAGATCGATGGCTGGCCAGAACGGATCGCTGGCCACCAGATAACGATGATTGTCCGCGTGGGCCGCGAGACAGGAATCATTGGATTGCATTTCCACTCCCTGGCTCACGAAAGGTCCGACTGATGATTGAGGATGCCGTAGCGCAGCGCCTTGATCACTGCCGCCACCCTCGAATGCACGGACAGCTTGCGCAGCACGTTGCCGACATGAAAGTTCACGGTCGATTCCTTGCATTCAAGAATTTTGGAAATTTCCCACGAGGTTTTTCCGTAGGAACACCAGAACAGCACTTCCCCTTCTCGCTTGGTCAACGACGGTGGATCGGCGGCCGCCAGGGCCGGGGTTACAGGGTCGGATGGCATGTCTCTCTCCGTGCACGTGGCCCTGATCTCGCGGGCCGATTGACGATGCCGGAACGATACGAAGGTGACGCCGTGTCGGACCAGTCGCACAACATGTAGCCAACGCGACTACATATCAGCGAGGGAAAGTCCTGCCTCGAAAGCGGAAGATTGTGGTGATTTCACAGGGCTTTCGTTCGTCTGATCTCACATTGCCTGCCAGACCAAATCCGTTGGAGCTGTAAGATGCCTTCCCCTTTGTTCCTGCATTCCTCCCTGTACCTGCTTGGCCTGAGCCTCGCTGGCGGCACCGCCGTCCAGGCCGCTGATACCGTCGAACTGGGCCAGGTGGTGATCCAGGAAAAACAACAGGACGAGTTGCACGCCGCGCAAGAGCGCCTGCGGGAAGTGCCGGGCGGGACCAACCTGGTGGACATGAGCCGGGTCGAACAAGGCCGGGTCGCCAGCAACCAGGATGTGCTGGCCTACCAGCCCGGGGTGTTCGCCCAGTCCGCCGGCAACGACGGCATCAAGCTGTCGATCCGAGGCTCGGGGATCAACCGCGCACCGGGCGCCCATGGCTCCGGCACCTATGTGATGTTCGACGGTCTGCCACTGACCGGGCCGGGCGGCACACCCTACGAACTGTTCGAACCGCTCTGGCTGAGCCGCGCCGAAGTCTTGCGGGGGGCCAACGGTTTCGACCGCGGCGCCCTGGCCCTGGGCGGCGCGATCAACTACGTGACCCACACCGGCCATGACGCAGTGCCACTGCAACTGCGTTACGAAGCCGGCAGCCGCGGCTACATGAAGCGCCAGATCAGTTCCGGCCAGGTGCTGGGCGACCTCGACTATTACGTCGCCCTCACCGACTCGGAGTACGACGGCTATCAGGACCACAGCAGCGGCAGCAGCAAAGGCATCGCCGCGAACGTCGGTTATCGCTTCAACCCCAATTTGGAAACGCGCTTTTACCTGCGTTACCGGGAAACCGAGAACGACCTGGCCGGACGCCTGACCCAGGACCAGATCAAGCATCACCCGCGTGCCGCCAACCCGGCGTACCTGACCCGCGACGACAGCCGTCCGCAGCCGGGCAGTACCTGGCTGGGCAACAAGACCACCTTCTATCTCGATGACGATTCGCAACTGGAAGCAGGCCTTGTCTATCACGACTATCCGATGGATCTGCGTGAAGGTCCGATGCGTCTGAAGGTCGCCTACACCGACGTCAGCGGCACCCTGAATTATCAGCGCCGCCATACCCTGTTCGGACATGAGAGCAAAACCACGATTGGCTGGCGCACCACCAAGCACCTGCCCAATAGCGGCGCGTCGCAATACTCGCGAGTGAACGGCGTATTCGGTGCGAAAACCCGCGATTTCACCTACCAGGGCTCGGATACCGTCCTGCATATCGGCAACGAACTGGAACTGATCCCAGACCTGTGGCTGACCAGCGGTCTGGCGGCGATCTACACCCGTCGCGAGAGCGACGTTACCTTCCCGGTTTCCGGCGGCAAGGTCAGCCAACATGACTGGGACTACGCGCCGCGCCTCGGCTTGCGCTACGACCTCAGCCCGGCGCTGCAACTGTACGGCAACCTGAGCCGCTCAGTGGAACCGCCGCACCCGTGGTCACTGATCTGGAGTGCACCGACCCAGACCCAGCCGATCGAAATGCAGAACCAGACCGCGACCACCCTGGAGTTGGGTGCCCGTGGCGATTCGGATCTGGGGCGTTGGGATCTGGCGTGGTATTACGCCAAGGTCCGCCACGAATTGCTGGCCGTGGAAACCCAGGCGGCAACCCAGACAACCGCGGCAATCGTCGGCGAATTCAACGCCAGCCCGACCACCCACCAAGGCGTCGAGGCCTCCCTCGACAGCCCGCTCTGGGAACGCCCCGCGGTCGGCAAACTCTCGCTGCGCCAGGCCTACACCTTCAGCGACTTCCACTACCGCGACGACAAGGTCTTCGGCGACAACCGTCTGCCCGGCATCCCGATGCATTACTACCAGGCCGAGCTGCGCTTTGACCTGCCGAGCGGGTTCTATGCCGGGCTGAATACCCAAATGGCATCGAAGGTCCAGGTCGACTACGCCAACAGCTACAACGCCGACGCCTACGCCCTGCTCGGCGCCACCGTCGGTTACAACGCGCCGAAACAGGACTGGCAGACCTGGCTGGACCTGCGCAACCTGACCAACAAGCGTTACGCGGCCATCGTTGTTCCGGGCTACAACGACAGAGGCGCCGATGTGGCGCGCTCGGTGCCGGGCGAAGGATTCGGCGTCTACGCGGGTATCTCCTACAGTTTCCGCTGAAAAATCCGGCTCACGGCCTCAAGGCGGCAACTGCACCTGAGGCCGGGTCTCGCTGTAAATACCCCAACTGGACACAAACAGCGCCGCAATCAACGGCCCAATGACAAAACCGTTAAGGCCGAACACCGCCAGCCCGCCCAGCGTGGACACCAGCACCAGGTAGTCAGGCATCCGCGTGTCCTTGCCCACCAGCAACGGGCGCAGCAGATTGTCCACCAACCCGATCACCCCGACGCCAAACACCGTCAGCACCACCCCTTGCCAGACCGCGCCGCTGAGCAGGAAATACACCGCCACCGGCGCCCAGACGATCCCCGCCCCCACTGCCGGCAACAGCGACAGAAACGCCATCAGCACCGCCCAGAGCAACGGACTCGGCACATCCAGCACCCAGAAAATCAGGCCACCCAGCGCTCCTTGGGCTATGGCCACCAGCAGGTTGCCCTTGACCGTCGCCCGCACCACCCGGTTGAACTTCAGTTGCAGACGGCGCTTCTGCTGCTCGGCCAACGGGATGGCCTGGCGAATCTTGCGTACCAGCTCGGCCCCATCACGCAGGAAGAAAAACAGCAGGTAGAGCATCACTCCGAGGCTCACCATCAGTTCGAAAGTGCTCTGACCAAAACTGTAAGCCTGGCTGGCGAAGAACTGACTGCCCTGCAGCGCGCCCTTGGCAGTCTTGTCCCGCAGCCCTTCCAGGTCGCCCATGCCCATACGTTCCAGCGTGCGCTGGGCGACATGCGGCAGCATGTCCTTGAACCGCTCGACATTCGCGGCGATATCCAGCTCACCGCTTTCGATGCGCTTGTACAGCGACGAGCCTTCCTGCACCAGCAGGCCACTGACGATGATCATCGGCAACACCGCGATCAGCAGGCAGGTCAACAAGGTCAGCGCCGCCGCCACATTGCGCCGCTGATTGAAGCGCAGCAGCAGCCGGCGCTGCATCGGCGCGAAGAGAATGCCGAGGATCACCGCCCAGAACACCGCGCCGTAATACGGCAGGAGAATCCAGATAAAGGCCAGGGTCACCAGCACCAGTAACCCGATAAGGGTTTTTCGTTGTACGGCCGTTTCGTTCATGTCCACTCCTTTAGCACTCTGAGCATTAGTGCGCGGCGCCAAGGAGAAAGTGCCGTTGCTCCAGATCAATAAATCCGAAGAGGCGTTGGGGTAGCATCCGCGCCTTTTGCCCCGACCTGATCATGACCAACCTGACCAAACCCGAACTGCTCGCCCCCGCCGGCACCCTGAAGAACATGCGCTACGCCTTTGCCTATGGTGCCGATGCGGTCTATGCCGGCCAGCCGCGCTACAGCCTGCGGGTGCGCAACAACGAGTTCGACCATGCGAACCTCGCCCTCGGCATCAAGGAAGCCCAGGCCCAGGGCAAGCAGTTCTACGTGGTGGTCAACATCGCCCCGCACAACGCCAAGCTGAAGACCTTTCTCAAGGACCTGGAGCCGGTGATCGCCATGGCCCCGGACGCGCTGATCATGTCCGATCCCGGGCTGATCATGCTGGTCCGCGAGCACTTCCCGCAGATGCCGATTCACCTCTCGGTGCAAGCCAACACGGTGAACTGGGCCAGCGTGAGGTTCTGGAAAAGCATGGGTCTGACCCGGGTGATCCTGTCGCGGGAACTGTCTCTGGAAGAGATCGGGGAAATCCGTCAGCAGGTGCCGGAAATGGAGCTGGAAGTGTTCGTCCACGGCGCGCTGTGCATGGCCTACTCCGGCCGTTGCCTGCTGTCGGGCTACATGAACCGCCGCGACGCCAACCAGGGCAGTTGCACCAACGCCTGCCGCTGGAAATACACCGCGACGGAGGCCACCGAGAACGAAACCGGGGACATCGTCCGCGAAGTCGACCCGACCCTGGGTATCGGCGCGCCCACCGAGCAGGTGTTCGTTTTGCAGGAGAGCAACCGTCCGGGCGAAGACATGCCGGCGTTCGAAGACGAACACGGCACCTACATCATGAACGCCAAGGACTTGCGCGCGGTGCAGCACGTCGAGCGTCTGACCCGCATGGGCGTGCATTCGCTGAAGATCGAGGGCCGGACCAAGTCGCACTTCTACTGCGCCCGCACCACCCAGGTGTATCGCCAGGCCATCGACGACGCGGTGGCCGGCCGCGAATTCGACCGCTCGCTGATGCTGGATCTGGAATCACTGGCCCAGCGCGGCTACACCGAAGGTTTCCTGCGCCGGCATGTGCATGACGAGTATCAGAACTATCAGCGCGGCAACTCGGTGTCGGACCGCCAGCAGTTCGTCGGCGAACTCACCGGGGAGCGGGTCAACGGCCTCGCGGAGGTCCAGGTGAAGAACCGCTTCGCCCTGGGCGATCACCTGGAGTTGATGACGCCGGGCGGCAACTTCCACTTCGACCTGGCCGACCTGCGTGACCGCCAGGGCAAGCCGATCGAGGTCGCGCCCGGTGACGGCCACACGGTCTACCTGCCCGTGCCGGAGCAGGCAGACCTGGCCTACGCCCTGCTGATGCGCGACGTCAGCAACTGACCGCGCTTTGCGGTTAGCGCTGGGCCGCCATGTCGGCGCTGTCCGTAGCGCGGATCACCAGGGAGCGGTACTGCGGATCGGCCTTGATCTGCGCTTCGGTGAACGGCGTCGGGTACCACTGCTTGGCCGAAAACGCGCGGGTCTGGTCACTGCCATGGGGCGAAGCGGCCTCGCTGGACTGGGAGAACACCAGCAGCCCCTGGGCGTTCGGGCCCTTGTCGTCGAAAGTCACCAACTGAAGGTAACTGGTGCCGCTGACCACCAAGCGCTTGCCCGGCGCCACTTCGACACTCTGGATCGCGTTGTACACGCCGAGGTTGGCCGGGCCGCCATGGATCGGTGTGCCGTCGGCGGCCTGCTGAATCTGCCCCCATTGACGTTCGTCAGCGAGCCCGGCCTGGGCCACTTGCTGCGCCGAGGCGCGTAGTGCGTCTCGCAGTTTCGCCGCGACATCGGCACGCTCGTAAGCCAGGCCACGCGGGGTGTACCAAGGATCGGCCGGGTTGAACGGCACGCGCCAGAACCCGCCCTGTTTCTGCAATGCCTGCATGATCGACTGGAAATGCACCAGGCCCAGCCCGCTCTCCAGATTGGCGCGCCGGTCCCAACCCGCCAGGCTGTCGCAGACGGCTTTCAACGAAGCGTCATCGCGCTCGCCGGCACACCACTTCAGCAAATCAGGCAACAGCACGTCGGCCAGATAGACCTGGTCGTCCATGACCATCTGCTTGAGGTCTTGCGCGTCGAGCTTGCCGGGCTGCTCCAGACGGGTCAGGGCGAAACGGCTGCGCGGCCCGAGCGGCAGGCTGTCGCGGCTGATCAGCGGCGAGAAGCCGGTCAGCGGCTCAGCCGGGTTGGCCAGCCAGGCGGTGTCGTTGGAGTGCTGGACGAAGTCCGCGCGGCTCAGGTGCGGTTGCATCTGCGCCGGGAAAATCCCCGGCTGCGCCGCGCGCGCATCGACCTTCCAGTTGCACGCGCTGCGCGAACCATCGAGGACGATCATTTCCAGCCCGGCCGCCGGATCGCTGCAGCGGCCCAGCAATTCGGTATCGACGTAGGGCACAACCGAGAAATTCATGTACAGGGTCTGCCCGGCCCCATCGGTGGCCAGCGTGTTGACCCACGGAATACCCTGCAAACGCTGCACCGAGTCCTGCAACGCGGCCAGGCTGTCCGCCTGGTTGATCGCGTGCCATTGCTGCAGCACGCGGGTGTTATCGAGGTTGGCATCCCGCAGGCTGAAGGCAACCTGCGAGGTCCAGTCCAGGCGGCCGGGCCACTGGACCACAGGGCCGAAACGGCTGCTGAACAATTCGCGGGTCACCGTGCTCAACTGGCCATCCGCGCCTTTGACGGTGACGCTCAGTTGCTGCCGGTCCAGCGGCAACGATTGCCCATCCAGCAGGTAACGAGTCGGGTCTTTCGGGTCCAGTTGCAGGCGGTGCAGGGTGAAGTGGCGCGAGGCATCGACGGTGTGGGTCCAGGCCAGGTGCTGGTTGAAACCGATATTGATGACCGGCAGCCCCGGCAGCGCGGCGCCCATCACATCGAGCTGGCCGGGCACGGTCAGGTGCATCTGATAGAAACGCATGCCGCCGCCCCAAGGGAAATGCGGGTTGGCCAGCAGCATGCCGCGCCCCGTGGCCGAACGCTCACGGCCAACGGCCACGGCGTTGCTGCCGCGCTCAAGGGCAAAGCGCTGCTGACGTTCCATGGCCAGGTGGAATTCGTGGGTGCCACGCTGCGCCGCAACCGTCGGCGGCTTCGCCCCCACCACCGCTTCCGCGAACTGGCCGACCCCACCTTCCACCAGCAGGCGCCGGGTCAGCTTGACCAGATCGAAGGCCGTGATCGGCCGCAACCATTGCGCCTGCCGGCATTCCTCCGGCAGGCCCTGGGCGGTGCGCTCGGCGAGCGCGCGGTTGAAGCCCTTGGCGTAACCCTTCAGCAACGCCTGGATCGGCGCCGGCTGCGCCTGCCAGAACGCCGACACGGAGGTCGGCGTGTTGAGCCAGGTGAAAAACAGGTCGCTGGTGAGGTTTTCCCGCTGTTCGAGGGTGCGCTGTTGCGGCCCGAAGTAGCGCGAGCGCTGGCCATTGACCGTCAGCACTTCATTGGCCAGCAGGCAGAGGTTGTCCTGCCCGTAGGCGTAGCCGATGCCGTAGCCCAGGCTGCGGTCGTCGCTGGCGAGGATGTGCGGCACGCCAAAGGTGGTGCGACGGATTTCCGCGTGGATGTCGTCCGGGACATCCCGGGCCTGGGCCGAAAGACCGAAGCCGACGAGCAGTGTGGCCAGGCAAAGTTTGGGGAGGGATGCAATGGTGATCACGCGAACTCCAGCCGGATCAGGATCAAGGGGCATCCTGAATGAACGAAGCTCACATGAAAAATTTACGGTAAAGGGGGCTTTGCTTCGTTACAGGTAGGAACGCGGAATTTTTTTTCCGAAAAGTTGCAGATTTGCCGCGCTCATTCGTCTTATAGGGTGAGAGCGTCATTTTTGAACGCAGGACAGACAGGCTCTGGAAAGGGAGTTTTTTCGAATGTACAACCAACAACAACCGGTTCAACCGCTGCGTTACAGACGCAAGGTCAACGCCCCGCTACAGGTCAAGAGCGAAGCCCCGGAAACCGAGGAACGCGCGGGCAACGAGCAGATCCGCGAACTGCTGCGGGTCTTCGGCCTGCGCACCAGCCTGATCCGGCTCAAAGTCATCGACGCCTTGCACATGGCTGACCGTGACGGTCGCAGCATCGGCGTGCGCGGCATCCACAGCCAACTGGAGAAGCTGGATATTCCGCTGTCCTTCCTCAGTGTGCGCGAGGTGCTCAAGCGCCTGTGCGTGGAAGGCGTGATCAACATGGGCAGCGACAAGTGCTACAGCCTCAACCCCCAGGCCCGCGCCGTCCTGGAACAAAACCGCTGAGCGACCGGCCGGCGCAAGCCGGCCGCCCTGCTCGACTTCCGTCAGGGTTTGACCTTGCGGCGCATGATGCCGTTGATGACCACGAAGATCACCGCCAGGCCCATGGCCAGGTACTGGAACAACTGCTCGGTGATCACGCCTTGCTTCTGCAGCCAGGACATCCCCAGCATGGCGCCCAGCAGGATCAGGGTCATCAGGATCGAGTATTTGAGGCGTTGCCGTTGAGTCATTGGTAAATCCTTGCGACAAACTGTGGTGACGGCCCGGAACTGGCCGGGCGCCATGATACAACGCCGCTTTCGCCCCGAGGATGTTTTCCCGGTTTTTTACACCCCCCGTACCTGAAAGCATGCGTGGCTCCGGGCACTGCGCCCTCTCCAGCGAGCCGACCCTCCCATGTCCATCCGCCTTCTGCTTGGCAGCCTCACGCTGGCCACCAGCCTCGGTGCCCACGCGCTGAACACTGAAAAACTCCCCGAATCCGCCTTGCTGTCCCTCGGTGCCACCCTGGCCCATGGCGCCGGCAGCAGCCAGTGGCAGCAACTCTGGCAACGCACCCGCGCCGCCGGCCACCTGAGCCCGGGCGAGATGGCCCACTTCACCCTCCCCCAACCGCAGGTCGCCGAGCTGGTGAAGACCACCCTGCGCCAGGCCGACAGCGCCGACGCCGCAAAATCCACCCAGGTGCGCTATCGCCGCGACTTCCAGCCGCAAGTGGTGGGCATGCTCAGCGGCACCCCGCTCAGCGCCATCTGCCTGTGGGTCGACTGGCGCACCCTGCCGGAGCTCCATGAGGCCTCCATGGCGCCGCATATGGGTCAGGTCAGCCTGCTTGTCAGCCAACCTTGTCCCTGAGTGAGCTTTGCCAACACATGTGGCGTGTTGCGCGGCGGTGACGCCGAACCACAACGGCTGGAATCTCGAAGCAGAGGTTCTGCCTACCACCGGCGATCATGAAACTTACAGTTCTTTGACTCGTTGGCTACCGTCGCTGACCTGCTTGATACCTAGCGACCCCGGTTCGGCTGATCGAGAATCGACCTCACGCCACCTGCCCAGTCCAGTGCTCGATCGCTCTTCGCTTGGCACGGATATTCAAGCCCTGCATGGCCCGACACGGTGGCCCTTTGCTCACCACGCCAACAACAAGGAAGTCATCATGCAATCCTGTGAACTGAAGCGAATCGACATCGGGCAACTTCCGCAATCACTGCAAATGCTCATTGACTGTATCGGCATCGAACATGCTTACCGCCTCACCAGCATTTACGGCGGGCGCCCCAAGTACATTCCCAAGCACCTCGAACGCACCTCGCTGGCGGAAATTCTCCCGGTCGACGCCCTTGAAGCGCTGATCAAGCGCTACGGCGGCATGGCCCTGGAAATTCCCAAGTGCGATCACTTCAACCGCCAACTGCGCAACCAACAGATTCAGGAGGAAAGCTCCAACGGCCTGTCACGCAGCGTACTGGCGAACAAATACGGCCTGAGCCTGCGCCAGATCGGCAACATCCGCCGACAGGATGCCCTCCAGCGCTGACCGACAACCTGCCGGCCCATCACCGATAACCCGCGCAATCCCGCGCACTTCGAGAAAAGGAACTCTTGAATGGCAACTCTCGACAGCGGCCTCATCGGCTCTGTAATGAACGCACTCCCCCTCGACCGCATGATCTCCGGCCCGCTGCAAGCCATGATCCAGGCCCAGGTCACCGCCAGCAAATCCTACGCGGACTTCCTCATGGGGGTCTGCATCAAGGACGGCAAGGCCGTCGCCATCCAGTTCGACTACGACGAAGCCCTCACTGATGAGCAAGGCGTCTACAAAGGCACCGTGTCGCGCAAGATGCAGATCCCGCTGCTGGCCGCCGTCGCCCACCCGAACATCGTGGTGGAAGAAGGCACCATCGACTTCGAACTGACCGTCAGCCAGCAAGCGGAAAACACCAGTGAAACCGCCGGCTCTGCCGAGTTTGGCGCCTCACTGGGTTGGGGGCCGTTCAAGGTGGACGTACGCGGCCAGGTCAGCCACAAGTCCACGCAGACCCGCAAGACCGACACCCGCGCCCGCTACGCCGTCAGCACCAAAGTCCGGCGCCAGGACCCGCCGGAGGCGCTGATGCGGGTCATCGACTTCCTCACCGACGCCGCCACCAAACCCATCACCCTGCCCAACACCGAAGCCCGCAGCCCCGAGGCGCTGCCCGACGACAACAAACTGCCGGCGCCGGACCAGCAGACGGCCTGAACACCTCGCCCCGACCGCCCCGCCCTCACCGGCGGGGCATCCTTTCATCCCGCTGAGGAATGCTGCCCGTGGATCAAACGCCCCCCAAGGAACCGATCGCGTCGAGTGACCTGTGCGACATCACGCGCGGCCTGCAAGAAGCCGCGTCCGCCACCACCAGCCTGATCGCCCAGCAATACATCAGGTTGTTCGACCAGTTTTTCGACTACGACCCCGAAGCCCTGGGCACACCGATGAAGGCGAAGATGGTGGAAGTGGCGGTGGACGACCAGCACAGCCTGAAGATCCCCTTGATCGCCCTGGTCGCGCCGCGCGGGCTGGCGCTGGAGCGGATGCAGGTCGACCTGTCAGTGAAGATCCAGAACACCCGGCCGGCCGCGGACCAGTGCCCGGAAGCCCGCCATCAGCGTTTTTTCGTCAAGGTCGGGCAACAGACCAAACGCCAGGGCGAGGCCCGCGACCCCGACGAGGTGCAGATCCGCATGCAGTTCCACGCCTGTGAGCCACCGGAGGCACTGAACCGGCTGATCGAGGAATACACCCACCTCATCTCGCCCTCGCGCCGGGCCGCCCTGCCCGACGACCGCCCGCCTTCCAGCAACGAGTTCATCGACGCCGCCACCGTGCGTTGACCCGCCGCCTCAGAAGTCCCGCTTGTAGAACAGATCCAGGGAGCTGGCCACGCCGCTGGCCGCTTCCAGGTACAAACGCTTGCTGAGCATGTAGCGCAAGGCGATGGTGTTGGCCGGTTCGAACACCCCCACGCCGTAGCGCAGGCTCAGTTTTTCGGTCAGGTTGCCGCTGGCCACCACGCTGGTGGTGTTGCCGCTGCCTTCGGTGTCGAGCTGGAAGTCATCGATGCCCAGGCTCGACGCCAGACTGCCGGTGATCCCCGCACTCCCCGCCAGGCCCAGTCCCAATGCCGCTTGCGCCAACATGTTGTTGTCTTCGCCGGTGGTACTCAGCGGACGCCCCAACACCAGATACGACAAGGCCTGTTCCTGGCTCATGGCCGGCTCGGAGAACACTTGGGTGGTGGGTTGTTCGGCGCTGCCGCTGAGGCGGATCCCGGCAATCACGTCATCGGTCTTGCGGATCGCTTCGATATCCAGATACGGCTGGTCGATCGGCCCGGCGAACAGCAGACGCGCGCGGCGGATGGTCAGGCGCTGGCCATAGGCGCGGTAGCGGCCATCGGACAGGCTCAGTTCGCCACGGGTATCGAGGTTGTCGCCGATATGCACATGACCGAGCAGATTGGCGGTCAGGCCGAAGCCGCTGAACGAGAGTTTTTCCTGGCCCACCTGGACATCGATGTCCATCGCCACGGCCATCGGCGCTTTACCTTCCTCGGTCTGATGACCAACGATCACCGTGTCCTCGGAGACCTTGACGGTGGACGGCGGCAGATCGCGCACCGTGATCTTGCCCTTGGGCACCAGCACCTTGCCGCTGATCGCCAGCCGCTCGCCCTGCAGGCTGATCTTGAGGTCAGGCGCCACTTCGAGGGCGGCGTAAGGTTCGACGTTGACCGGCAGACGCTGCCCCTGCAGCGCCAGGCCCACCGCCAGGGCCCGGCCCCAGCCGATCTCGCCACTCAGCCGGCCTTGCCCGGCTTCGCCACTGCGCCAGTCGCCCGTGAGTTGAACCTGCTCGCCCGCGATCAACGCCCGCACCGTCAGCTCGCGCAGGCTGATCGGCAATTCCGCCCCGCCGACCTCGCCCCCCGACAACACCAGGTTACCGTTGACCAGCGGCGCCAGCAGCGTGCCGGAAATCTGCCCGCTGCCATTCAGTTGCCCGGCCAGCCGCTCGACCATCGGCACGAACGGCCGCGCCACCGCCAGATCCAGACCGCTCAAACGGAACTCGCCGCTCAGCGGCTTGTTGCGCGCCAGCGGATCGATGCGCGCCGACAGGCTCAACTCACCCAGGCGTCCACCGCGAAAATCCAGGCGGGTATCGACCCGACGTGGGCCCAACGTGCTGTCCAGACGCAGGCTCTGGTACGGGAAATCAACCCACTGCCCCTTCTCGCGGATACGCAGGGTGCCGCCACTGGCATCCACCTGCACCGTGCCTTTCGGCCCGCTGGCCGGCAGGTCGAGATTGATATCGGCGTTGAGCTGGCCCTGCCAGGCGAAGTCCTTGGGCAGCCATTGCGCCAGGCTGTCGAGGGGGAATTGCTTGAGGTGGTAGCGAATCCGCGGCTCCGGCGCCAGGCGCTGCTCGTCGCCACACAGGCTGGCCTGCCCGGACCGCCAGCAATGGGTGCCGAAATCGATCTGCCCATTCGCCAGCCGCTGCAGTTTCGCCGGCGCTTGCAGGCGCCAGTCCTGACCACCGGCGCGAATCTCGCCCGAGGCCAGGCGGCCGCGCCAGTTGCCCTTGTCCAGTTGGCCATCCAGGCCCAGGTCGAGCTTGAGCTGCGGCCCGTCCAGCGCCAGTTGCAACTGCTGTTGGCGGATGTCGCCCTGGCCCTTGGCGGTCAACGTGCCGAGCGCCGTCTCGCCGGCGCGAATGCCGCTGGCGCTGAGGTCGATCAAGGCTTTCTGGTTGCTGTCCAGGCGAGCGTCGAGGTTGAGGATCTGCAGACGGTTTTCCGCCTGGGCCAGTTGTTGCCCTTGCAGCTTCAACTGCCCTTGCGGCGCCTTGAGGGTGCCCGCCACATCGACGCGGCCCTTGATCTGCCCCTGCAATTGCGGCCAGAGCTGGCCGAGACGCGGCAGGTTGAGGTCGATCTGCCCGGCGAGGCGCTGTTGCAGGCTGCCACTGCCGATGACCTGGTTGTCACCCAGGCGTAATTGCAGGGTTCCCAAGGTCCACTGCTCGCCCGCGCCTTCGGCCTTGAGCTGCAACACCGCCGGTTGGCCACGCAGTCGGCCCTTGAGGTCGAGGTCGGCATTGAGGCTGAGTTTTTCGTTCTTCAACTCGCCTTTGCTACGCAGCGGTCCGCCCAGGGTGCCGGGCATCTCCGCCAGCCAATACGCAGGGTTCAGGTCCGAGAGATCCAGCGCCGCATCCCACGCCACGCCATTGGCGAAGGCGACGCTGACACTGCCGGCCGCCTTGCCCTGGCCTGCTTCCAGTGCGAGCTGCGGCAGGCTGATCTTGCCGAGGTCGCCCTTGAACGGACTGCTGACTTTGAACGCGCCAGCCGGGCCGTCGAGGTCGCCGTTGAAATCACCTTCGTAGTTGCCATCGCGGTACTGCACCTGGGCCTTGAGCCGGTACAACTGCACTTGCGGAGGCTGCTCCAACGGATAGAGGCGCAGCCAGGGAAAGTCCTGCCAGTCGAGGGTGGCGCTGGCCGTCAGGGCTTGCTCCCAGTTGGCGCTGGCGGTCAGACCCAGGCGTTGCGCCGGGGTGGCGGTCAGGTCGAGGGCCGCCACTTCGGCGCCCTTGGCATCGACCCGTCCGCGCAGGGCCAGGTTGATCGGCCCCTGCTCCGCCGCCAGGTTGCCCGCACCGATCAGTTGATAGCCGGCCTTGAGGTCCCCGTGGGCGGTGAGTTCCAACTGCTCGAAACGCAGGGTGTCCGGCAGGCTGCCCAGCGCCTTGAAGCCGGTGGCGCTCAGGCGCACTTGCGCCGGCAGGTTGTCGGCCAGCGGCTGCAACTGGCCGCTGAGGCGACCTTGCAGATAGCCGCTGCTATCGGCTTGCAGGTCCAGGCTCTTCTGCAGTTCGCCCTTGACCTGCAACGCCAGGTTCCAGGCCTGGCCGTCCACTGCCGGCAATTGCAACTGCCCTTCGGCCTGCAACGGCCAGTCGCCGCCGGGTTGCAGCAGACCCTGAAGGGTCAGGTGCAGGTCTTCGCGCTTGAGGTCGAGGCTGTCGATCTTCAGCCCTTCACGGGTCCAGTGCGCCGCCAGGGTCAGGCCGCTCAACTGTTCGGCGCCGTCCAGACGCAGGGTGCCGACCTGCACTTCGCCCAGTTCAATGGCCAGCGGCAGGTCGAGTTCGGGAAGTTTCAACGGCCCGCTGTCAGGGTCCGTTTCGGTGGGCGCGAAGGTCAGTTCGACCTGCGCCGCGTGCAGTTTGTCCACGCACAGGGTGCGCCGCAGCAAGCAACCGGGCGTCCACTCCAGCAGCGGCGCGACCAGTTCGACCCGGTCGCCACCCGACTGCCAGACCAGCTTCTCCGCCTGCCACTGCCGGGCGAGGGTGCCCTGAAAACCGTCCACCTCAAGCCCGGGCACCAGGCCCAGTGCCCAACGGCTGCCGGCCTGGGTGCCGAGTACCAGCCCCAGCGCCAGAAGCAGCAAGACCAGCAGCGCGAACAGGCTGATCGCGATCCATTTCGATACCTGCTTCACAGCTCCGGCCCCATCGAGAAGTGCAAACGAATACCGCCGTCGTCATCCAGCGCCTTGGCCAGGTCCAGGCGCAGTGGGCCCACCGGCGAAACCCAGCGCACGCCGAAGCCGACGCCGGTCTTGAGGCTGGGGAAGTCGAGATTGTTGAAGGAGTTGCCCTGGTCGACGAAGGTCGCCAGCCGCCATTTGTCGGCGATCTGGTACTGGTACTCGGCGCTGCCGGCAACCATGTAGCGGCCACCGATGCGGTCGCCGTCGCCATTCTCCGGTGACAGGGTCTGGTAGTCGTAGCCGCGCACGCTCTGGTCGCCACCGGCGAAGAAGCGCAGCGATGGCGGCACCGATTTGTAGCCGTTGGTGGCGCTGCCGCCGAACTGCACGCGGCCGAGGAAACGGTGGTTCTGCGCCAGCGTGGTCAGGCCCTTGACCAGCACGGTGCCGTTGACCAGGTTGGTGTCCGAGAGCAACCCTTCCTTGGCCACCCGCACATCGAATTGCAGGCGATAGCCATTGTGCGGATCGATACGGTTGTCGCTGCGCAGGTAGCTGTAGCTGACGCCGGGCATCAACAGGGTGCTGAGGCCGGAGTCGTCGCCGAGGCGATATTCTTCGCGCTGCCATTTCAACGAAATCACCCGCTGCCAGCCGCTGGGCAACTTGCTGTGCCATTCCGGGCCGACGGTCAGCAGCTTGCTGAGGGTGTCGGTGCCGGCGATCTCTTCATATTGATAACCGCCGGCATAGCGCAGCTTGTCGGTGAGCGGCGGGTCGAGGGGCACGTCGTACCACAGGCCGACGTTCTGCCGCGGCGCCGACAATTCGGTTTCGATGCCGTAGCTGTGGCCTTGCGGGTTGACCCAGTGGCGCGTCCAGCCGGCCTTGCCACGCGGACCGACGTCGGTCGAGAAGCCGAGGCCCAGGCTCATGGTCCGCGGCTTGCGGGTCTGCACCTGGACATCCACCGGAATGCTCTGGCCCACTGCTGCGGTCGGCGCGGCATCGACCCGCACGCCTTCGAAGTAGCCGCTCGATTGCAGCGCGTTGTTCAGTTCAGCGATCAACTCGGAGTCGTAGGGCGTGCCTTCCTTGAACGGCACCATGCGTTGCAGCAGCTCTTCGTCGAACGGCGAATCGCCGTCGAACTGCACCCGGCCCAGGCTGTAGCGCGGGCCGCTGTCGTAGACCAGTTCGATATCCGCGACCCCGGCAGCCGGGTCCACCGCCAGGCGGTTGCGCACGAAGTGGCCCTTGAAGAAACCGTAGCGCGACGCCTGGTTCTGGATCAGCCGCTTGGCGTCTTCGTAGTGACCGTGATTGAGCACTTCGCCGCTGCGCAAGGCACGGCTGTCGGGGACACGGAAGGATTTGAGCTGGCTGGCCGGGCCTTCGATGCGCACGCTGACGTCGCGCAGGCGGATCGGCTCGCCCGGCTCGATGTTCAAACGCAGGCGCGGGCCCTTGTCATCGTCGCGCGGCGGCAGCACCTCGCTGTCGATCTGCGCCTGGTAGTAACCCAGTGCCTGGGCGGCCTTGCGGGCCTGTTCCTCGGCCCCGCGACTGAAGCGCAGCAGCGCCTCTTCATCGCGCTCGCCGAGGCTACCGATATAGCCCTCGACATTGGCCTTGAGGTCGTTATTGGCGGGTTTGATGCGGATAACCAGCTCACTCTGTGCCGCCGCCGCGAAGCTGCTGGCCAGGCACAGGATCAAACCGCAGGTGAAGCGTCCTGAATACGTCATAGGCGCGGATGCTACCAGAGCCTGGCGAATGGCTGGAACCCGAAAGGCGTCTGGGTCGGGCCTGCGTCAGGCACTTTCCTGTGCGACCCGCTGTGGTCCCGGGTGAAAAAACACATGCTCGCGGATCGGTCCCACAGCGATTTCGCCAATCTCCTGGTAGCCCTGGCGCTGGTAGAACGCCAGGTAATGCTCGTTGCCGGTATCCAGCACCACGCCGTGGGAATTTTCATCCTCGGCGCACCAGTCGTGGACCGCCGTCAGCAATTGCTCGCCGTAGTGCTTGCCCTGGAACTGCGGATGAATGCCCAGCAGCGGCAGCACATGCACGGCGTCGCCGGGCAGGCAGGCCATGAGCGCGGCGCGATAATCGAGGTAGCGGCGGGTGCAACGGAAGCCGGCGCTCAACACCATGCGCATGCGCCAGGCCCAACTGTCGGTGACGCCCAGGCGGCGTACCGGCGGCGAGATCAGGGCGATGCCAATCAAGCGGTCGTCCACCAGCAGGCCAATTGCCGGCAACTCCTGATAGAAGTGCTGACGCACCCGCTCGCGGACCAGCGCCCGCACGCGCTGGTCGAAGCCGGCGCGTTCGGCTTCAAACAGGTAACCGTAGGTGGGTTCGTGGCGGTAGGCGTGGTAGAGCAGCGAACGTGCCTCGCGGCTGTAGCCACTGTCGAGTAGACGGACTTCGGCCGGCGCGGGGGTCGATTCAGGCATGGTCACGGTTCTCCTGATGGCAGTTGGGCATGGCTCTTTGAGATGCGGGCGGCGCCAACGTTCCTTCTTGGTTGGGCTGGAGTATAGACAGCCGCTTCAACGGCATCATCGCTGGCCGGCCAGGCCGATGTCGGCTAGCATCCAGCCTTTTACCCAGGACCCTGTTTCCATGAAGATCGTCTCGTTCAACATCAACGGCCTGCGCGCCCGGCCCCATCAATTGGCGGCGTTGATCGACAAGCACCAGCCCGATGTCATCGGCCTGCAGGAAACCAAGGTGTCGGACGAACAGTTCCCGCTGGCGGATGTCCAGGCCCTCGGCTACCACGTTCATTTCCATGGCCAGAAAGGCCATTACGGCGTCGCCCTGCTCTCGCGCAAACCGCCACTGAGCCTGTTCAAGGGCTTCTCGACCGACGAAGAAGACGCCCAGCGCCGTTTCATCTGGGGCACGTTCGCCGACGACAATGGCAACCCGATCACCATCATGAACGGCTACTTCCCACAAGGTGAAAGCCGCGATCACCCCACCAAGTTCCCGGCCAAGCAGCGCTTCTACAGCGACCTGCAGGCGCTGCTGGAAACCCAGTTCAAGAACGACCAGCCGGTAGTGGTGATGGGCGACGTGAACATCTCGCCGGAAGACTGCGACATCGGCATCGGCGCCGACAACGCCAAGCGCTGGCTGAAGACCGGCAAGTGCAGCTTCCTGCCCGAAGAGCGCGAGTGGATGGCCCGCCTGAAGAACTGGGGCCTGACCGACAGCTTCCGCCACCTGCACCCGGAAGTGGTGGACCAGTTCAGTTGGTTCGACTACCGCAGCCGCGGCTTCGAAGACCAGCCCAAGCGCGGCCTGCGCATCGACCTGATCATGACCTCCAACGCGCTGTTGCCGCGGGTCAAGGCGGCGGGTGTGGATTATGAGTTGCGCGGGATGGAAAAACCTTCCGACCACGCGCCGATCTGGCTTGAATTGAACTGATCGATCCGGGGACCGCATGGCGGTCCCCCACAAGGGCCATCTGCTCGCGATCAGCCTCCGCCGCACCTGTCATCTTTCGGTCACCTGCCTGTCTTAATCTGCCGAAACCTTCGTTTCCAGAGTCTCCGCCGGCAATGATCCGCCCCTGTGCCCTTCTCCTTATTCTGCTCGCGCCCCTTGCCGCCGCCGACACCCTGCGCATCCAGGGCTCCAACACCATCGGCGCGGTGCTGGCGCCTGCGCTGGTGCGCGGTCTGCTGGAAGACCGTGGCCTGCGTAATATCGAGACCCTGCCATCGGACGTCGCCAATGAGGTGCGCGTACAGGGCCGCGACGACAACGGCCAGGTGCAGCGGGTGGAAATCGCCGCTCACGGCAGCAGCACCGGTTTTATCGCACTGAAAAACGGCAGCGCCGACCTCGCCGCCGCCTCGCGCCCGATCAAGGACAGCGAACAGGCCGAACTCCAGGCCCTGGGCAACCTGACCGGCGCCGACGCCGAGCAGGTCATCGCCCTGGACGGCGTGGCGGTGCTGGTCCATCCGGACAATCCGCTGCCGCAACTGACCACCGAGCAACTGGCCGGGGTCTTCTCCGGGCGCATCGCCACCTGGGAAGAACTCGGCGTCGGCGGCGGGCCGATCCAGTTGTATGCCCGCGACGACCGCTCCGGCACCTGGGAAACCTTCAAGACGCTGGTGCTCGACCCGCATCACCAGCGCCTCGCCAGCAGCGCCCGGCGCTTCGAGTCCGGCGAGCAGTTGGCCGAAGCGGTGCGCCACGACCGCCAGGCCATCGGTTTCAGCAGCCTGACCACCGTCCACGGCGCGCGGGTGCTGGCGGTTGCCGACGGGGCCTCGCGGGCCATGCTGCCGAGCGCCGAGCAGATCGCCAGCGAGGACTATCCGTTGTCGCGGCGGCTGTATTTCTACCTGCCGCCGACGCAACGCAATCCCCTGGCCAAGGCGCTGCTGGACTTCACCCAAAGCCCGCGCGGCCAGGCCATCGTCGCCAGCAACGGCTTCGTCGCCCAGCAGGTGCGCCCGCTCAGCGAACCACCCCAGGCCGACCTGCCGCCGCGCTATCGCCACCTGCTCAGCGAGGCGCGGCGGCTGTCGGTCAATTTCCGTTTCCAGGAAGGCAGCGCGACCCTGGACAACAAGGCCCTGCGGGATATCGAGCGGCTGGCGGACTACCTGCGACAGAACCGCAAGCTCGACGGCAAAGTGGTGCTGGTGGGTTTCGGCGACGCCAAGGACGACGCCCGCCGCGCCGACCTGCTGTCGCGCCTGCGGGCAATGGCGGTGCGCCGCGAACTGGCCAGGCACGAGGTCACCCTGCGCGACGTCATCGGCCTCGGCGCCGAATTGCCGGTCGCGGCGAACACCGATACCCAGGGCCGCATCCGCAATCGCCGGGTTGAAGCCTGGGTGTATTGAAAGAACGGTGCGCTGAAGGAAATTTCTTAAAGTCTTGTAAGACCTTGTAACGCTCTCGCCCGCCCCGCCCCGTGTCCGGCAACTAGGCTGGAACCTGTGACGCCGGGCCCCTCTGACGGTCGCCAACCGCCATGTCGGAGTCACAGTTGCTTGCCAACTACGACATCGGGAGGGGCTCATGACAGCTCTGCAAGATTTTTTCAGCGCCGAATTCCTCGGCACCAGCAGCCTGCTCTGGCTGGCCTTTATCGTGATCGTCATCGCCCTGCTGGTCTTCGACCTCGGGGTGCTGCACCGCGACCAGCATGAAATCGAAATGCGCGAAAGCCTGCTGCTGTATGCCGGCTATTTCAGCGTCGGCGTGATGTTCGGCGGCTGGATCTGGTACGAACTGGGCGCCCAGAGTGCCCTGGAGTTCTACACCGGATTGCTGGTGGAACAGTCGCTGTCGATGGACAACGTGTTCGTCATGGCGATGATCTTCGGCTTTTTCGGCATCCCCCGGCGTTACCAGCACCGCGTGCTGTTCTGGGGCATTCTCGGCGTGGTGGTGTTGCGGGCGATCATGATCGGCGTCGGTAGCGCGCTGGTGAAGGAGTTCGACTGGATCCTCTATATTTTCGGCGCGTTCCTGCTGATCACCGGGGTGAAGATGCTGTTCAGCCGCCAGGAGTCGCACCCTGACCTGGCCAACAACCCCTTCATCAAATTCATCCGCAAGCATGTGCGGGTCACCGACCAGTTGCACGGTGCGCGCTTCTTCGTGCGCCTGGTGCCGGCGGGGCAATCGAAGGCGATCCGCTACGCCACGCCGCTGTTTCTTGCCCTGGTGCTGATCGAACTGGCCGATCTGGTGTTCGCCGTGGACAGCGTGCCGGCGATCTTCTCCATCACCCAGGACCCGTTCATCGTCTACACCTCGAACATCTTCGCGATCCTCGGGCTACGCGCGTTGTATTTCGCCCTGGCGGCGTTGATGCACCGGTTTGTCTACCTGAAGTACGCGTTGGCGCTGGTGCTGATCTTCATTGGCGGCAAGATTTTCCTGCACGGGTTCATCGGCAAGATTCCGGCGCTGTTGTCGCTGGGGGTGACGTTCGGGTTGCTGGCGGGCGGGGTGGTGTTGTCGTTGTTCAAGACGCGGGATGAGAAGGAGCCGCAGAAAGAGCATTGAACAGATGGCCTCATCGCTGGCAAGCCAGCGCCCACAGACTTTGGACTGTGTGGAAGCTGGCTTGCCAGCGATAAGGCCAACAGAGCGACAAGTACTTGCTGAACGTATCAGTGACTGCCGCGCAGCATTTCCTTCGGCACATACTTGCCGATCTCGTACTTGCCGATCGCCGCCCGGTGCACTTCATCCGGGCCGTCGGCCAGGCGCAGGGTGCGCTGCATGGCGTACATGTAGGCCAGCGGGAAGTCGGCGGAAACCCCGGCACCACCGTGAATCTGGATCGCCCGGTCGATGACCCTCAACGCCACGTTCGGCGCCACCACCTTGATCTGGGCGATTTCGCTACGGGCCACCTTGTTGCCCGCGTGGTCCATCATGTACGCCGCTTTCAGGGTCAGCAGGCGGGCCATGTCGATCTCCATCCGCGAGTCGGCGATCTTGTCGACGTTGCCGCCCAACCGCGCCAGTGGCCGGCCGAAAGCGGTGCGCTCCACCGAGCGCTTGCACATCAGTTCCAGCGCCCGCTCGGCCATGCCGATCGAACGCATGCAGTGGTGGATACGGCCCGGGCCAAGGCGGCCCTGGGCGATTTCGAAACCACGGCCCTCGCCGAGGATCACGTTGTCATACGGTACGCGCACGTTCTCGAACAGCACTTCGGCGTGGCCGTGCGGCGCGTCGTCGTAACCGAACACCGGCAGCGGACGGACGATCGTCACGCCGGGCGCGTCGGTGGGCACGAGAATCATCGAGTGCTGCTGGTGGCGCGGGTTTTCCGGATTGCTCAGGCCCATGAAGATCATCACCTTGCAGCGCGGGTCGCAGGCGCCGGAGGTCCACCACTTGCGGCCATTGATGACCCACTCGTCGCCATCGCGCACCGCGCGGGCGGCCATGTTGGTGGCGTCGGACGACGCGACGTCCGGCTCGGTCATGGCGAAGGCCGAGCGGATATCACCGCGCAACAGCGGCTCCAGCCACTGGCGCTTCTGCTCGGCGCTGCCGTAGCGCACCAGCACTTCCATATTGCCGGTGTCCGGCGCCGAGCAGTTGAACGGCTCCGGCCCCAGCAACGAACGGCCCATGATTTCCGCCAGCGGCGCGTACTCCAAGTTGGTCAACCCGGCGCCCAGTTCCGACTCGGGCAGGAACAGGTTCCACAGGCCTTCGGCCTTGGCCTTGTTCTTCAGTTCTTCCATGATCGCGGTCGGTTGCCAGCGATCGCCCTCGGCGACCTGTTGCTCGAACACCGGTTCAGCGGGATAGACATAGGCGTCCATGAACGCAGTGACACGTTCGCGCAGGGCCTGGACCTTGGGTGAGTAGGCGAAATCCATGAGCAGTACCTTCTTCGTGAAAGGGATCTGGAATCGATGCTAGATCACCGGGCAAAATCCACCTAGTCTATTTTCGGCGTGTATAAACATTCATAACCGATATATGATCGACCCCATAACGCCAACAAGAGCAGTGCCATGAACTTGAGCAAGGTCGACCTCAATCTGTTCATCGTTTTCGATGCCATCTACACCGAAGCCAACCTGACCCGCGCCGGGCAGATCGTCGGCATCACCCAGCCGGCGGTGTCCAACGCCCTCGCCCGCCTGCGCGAAACCTTCAATGACCCGCTGTTCGTGCGCACTGCCCAGGGCATGGTGCCGACGCCCATGGCGCAGAACATCATCGGTCCGGTGCGCAACGCGCTGTCGCTGCTGCGGGTGTCGGTGCAGGAAAGCCGCATCTTCAATCCGCTGCAGGCCAACAAGACCTTCCGCATCAGCATGACCGACCTCACCGAGGCGGTGGTTCTGCCGCCGCTGTTCCAGCGCTTGCGGCGCCTGGCGCCGGCGGTGGTGATCGAGAGTTTCCTGTGCAAACGCCGCGAAACCACCAAGGAACTGGCCGCTGGCCGCCTGGATTTCGCCGTCGATGCGCCGCTCAACACCGACCCGCAGGTGCGCCATGTCAAGTTGATCCAGGACCAATACGTGTGCGCCATGCGCCAGGGCCACCCGATGGCCAAGGACAAGATCAGCCTCGACGAGTACATGAGCCTGACCCACATCCACATTTCCAGCCGCCGCAACGGCCTGGGTTATGTCGACCTGGCGCTGGGCAAGATGGGCCTGCAACGGCGGATCGCGCTGCGTTCGCAGCATTACCTGATGGCCTCGCAGGTGCTGCAGCAGACCGACATGGTCATGACCGTGCCCGAGCGCTTCGCCCGTCGGCACAACCTCAACTACGCGAGCCTGCCGGTGAATGACGTGCCGCCGCTGGAAACCCATTTGTACTGGCACGAAAGCACCGACCAGGACCCGGCCAACCGCTGGATGCGCGAGCAGATGATCGAGTTGTGCCAGGCGGTGGTGGCGCAGGATGAGCGGGATGTGAAGGCGTAGAAAAACAATCGCGGGGTCGGTTCGGGGCAAGGAGTGCGTGGTTCCTTGTCCCGGGCCGGCCCCGCGAGTGCATTTACAACCCGGTGTGTATTCGCTGGCCTTTGGGCCTCATCGCTGGCAAGCCAGCTCCCACGGGCATCGCAGATCGTCAGAACAGCGCTGTAGTTGTGGAAGCTGGCTTGCCAGCGATGAGGCCCGAAAGCCCCTACAAAATCAGAAGGTCATTTCCTTCACATCATCCGCCACGATCAGCTTGCCCGCAGTCTTCTCGATAATCTCCTCGACACTCACCCCCGGCGCCGTCTCGCGCAGGATGAAAGTGCCGTTCTCGATCTCCAGGTAAGCCAGGTCGGTCAGCACCTTGCGGATGCAGCCGGCACCGGTCAGCGGCAGACTGCAACGCGGCAGCAGCTTGGACTCGCCGTCCTTGGAAGCGTGGGTCATGGTGACGATGATGTTGTCGGCGCCCGCCACCAGGTCCATCGCCCCGCCCATGCCCTTGACCAGCTTGCCGGGGATCATCCACGAGGCGATGTTGCCTTCCACATCCACCTCGAACGCGCCAAGCACGGTCAGGTCGACATGGCCGCCACGGATCATGGCGAAGGACTCGGCGGAGTTGAAGATCGACGCGCCACGCCGGGCGGTCACGGTCTGCTTGCCGGCGTTGATCATGTCGGCATCGAGTTGGCTTTCGGTAGGGAATTCGCCCATGCCCAACAGGCCGTTTTCCGACTGCAGCATCACGTCGATATCAGCCGGGACATAGTTGGCCACCAGGGTCGGGATGCCGATGCCGAGGTTGACGTAGTAGCCGTCCTTGAGTTCGCGGGCGACGCGCTGGGCCATTTGTTCGCGGGTAAGTGCCATGGTCAGGATCTCTTTGTTGTTCTGTGCAAGGACGGGTCAGGCTTTGACCGTGCGTTTTTCGATGCGCTTTTCGAACGTGCCGACAATGACCCGGTCGACGTAGATGCCCGGGGTATGGATCTCGCTCGGCAGCAGCACGCCCGGCTCGACGATTTCCTCGACCTCGACCACGGTGATCTTGCCGGCGGTGGCCGCCAGCGGATTGAAGTTCTGTGCGGTGTTGCGATAGACCACGTTGCCGTAGTGGTCGGCTTTCCAGCCTTTGACGATGGCGAAATCACCGGTGATGGCTTCTTCGAGGATGTAGTTGCGGCCGTTGAACTGGCGCACTTCCTTGCCGTCGGCAACCGGCGTACCGTAGCCGGTGGCGGTGTAGAAGGCCGGAATACCGGCGCCGCCAGCGCGCATTTTCTCGGCCAGGGTGCCTTGCGGGGTGAGTTCCACCTCCAGCTCGCCGCTGAGCAACTGGCGCTCGAACTCGGCGTTTTCGCCAACGTAGGAGGCGATCATCTTGCGGATCTGGCGGTCTTCCAGCAGCACGCCCAGACCGAAACCATCAACGCCGCAGTTGTTCGAAACCACGGTCAGGCCGCTGACGCCGCGGCGCTTGATTTCAGCGATGAGGTTTTCCGGGATGCCGCACAGGCCAAAACCACCCGCCAGTACCGTCATGTTGTCGGTCAGGCCTTCGAGGGCCTGTTCATAGGTTGCTACGCGCTTGTCCAGTCCGGCCATGCTGATCCGCCTTTTGTCGTTGTAAGAGCCCGACAGCGTGTCGGGAAGCGTCTGTCGGCATCTTCTCCCCTGGCGACTTATTTGTTAATTTTGTTTTTCTCATCGATTGATTTGGTTTTTAAAACAATCCCATGAACGTCAAGCAATTGCGTGCCTTCGTCGCCGTCGCCACTTACCAGAGCTTTGCCCAGGCCGGCGAGCACCTGCACCTGTCGCAGCCAGCCCTGAGCCTGACCATCAAGAGCCTGGAAGAACACCTGGGCGGCACCCTGCTCAGCCGCACCACGCGCAGCGTCAGCCTGACCCCGGAGGGCGAAGTCCTGCTGCCGTTGGCCCGGCAACTGCTGGCCGACTGGGACAACACCGAAGAGCTGCTGCGCCAGCGCTTCACCCTGCAACTGGGGCGGGTGTCCATCGCCGCCATGCCGGCCTTCGCCGGTAACCTGCTACCACCAGTCTTGAAGGTGTTTCGCGAGCGTTACCCGCGGGTCAACGTCACCGTGCATGACGTGATCAACGAACAAGTGCTGGAACTGGTGCGCCATCGGCGGGTCGAGTTGGGTATCGGCTTCGAGCCGGAAACCAGCGAACCGCTGCTGTTCAAGCCGCTCTACCTGGACCGCTTCGTCGCGGTGGTGCCAACCGACTCACCGTTGGCACAGCAGCCACAGGTGCGCTGGCAAGAGCTGCTCAAGGAAGATTTCATCACCCTGCAACGTCCTTCGGCGGTGCGCCTGCTGCTGGAACGGCATGTGGCGGCGGACCACGGCAAGCTGGCGGTGGCGTTCGAGAGCCATCAGTTGTCCACGATTGGCCGGATGGTCGCCAATGGGTTGGGGGTCAGCGCGGTGCCAGCCTTGTGCATCGGCCAGATGCGCGAGCTGGGGGCGCAATGCGTGCCGCTGGTGGCACCAAGTATCGAGCGGCGGATCGGGGTGATCCTGCTGGCGGACCACAAGCTGTCGGCGGCGGCGCAGGCGGTGCTGGACGTATTGATGGAACAGATCAAGGAGCCCGCGCTGGTGTGATGTGCGGCCCCACTACACTCAAGAAGGAGATGTTCAACCATGCGCAACACAACGCTCGGCGACAAACAGGTGCCCATCATCGGCCAAGGCACCTGGTACATGGGCGAGGACCCTGGCCAGCGCCCGCGTGAAGTCGCAGCCCTGCAACAGGGCATCGACCTCGGCCTGACGCTGATCGACACCGCGGAGATGTACGCCGAAGGCGGCGCGGAAAAGGTGGTCGGCCAGGCGCTGGCTGGCCGTCGCGACAAGGTATTCCTGGTCAGCAAGGTCTACCCGCACAACGCCAGCCGCAAAGGCGCCATCGCCGCCTGCGAACGCAGCCTGCAGCGCCTCGGCACCGAGCACATCGACCTTTATCTGCTGCACTGGCGCGGTCAGTACCCGCTGGAAGAAACCGTCGAAGCCTTCGAGCAACTGCGCGACGCCGGCAAGATCGGGCGCTGGGGCGTGTCCAACTTCGACACTGACGACATGCGTGAACTCGATCAGCCGACCTGCGCCACCAATCAGGTGCTGTACAACCCCGAGCAACGTGGCATCGAGTTCGACCTGCTGCCGTGGTGCCGCGAGCATCAGGTGCCAGTCATGGCCTACTGCCCGCTGGCCCAGGCAGGCCGCCTGCTGCGCCACCCGGTGCTGACGCAGATCGCCGAAGCCCATGGCGTCACGCCGGCGCAGGTGTGCCTGGCCTGGGTCACCCGCCAGGACGGGGTGATCGCCATTCCCAAGGCGGTGGAGCCGCGCCATGTCCAGCTCAATGCCGCCGCGGCCAACCTGACCTTGCGCGCCGAAGACCTGCACGCCATCGACCAGGCGTTTCCTGCGCCGACCCGCAAGCAGCGCCTGGCGATGGTCTGAGGCTCAGTGAAAGTCCCGGCTGCGCACATCCAGCCCGTGTAACAGCGGGCTGAGATCTTCCAGGCGGCGGGCGATCAGATGGCGCACGCCGTCGGCAAACTCCAGCTTGCCCATCACCCGCATCAATTGCGCCCCCACCAGCACCCGCCGCTGACGCTCGGCCAGGTCGCGCCAGACCACCACATTGAGCATGCCGAACTCATCTTCCAGGGTGACGAAGGTCACGCCGCTGGCGGTCTGCGGTCGCTGCCGGCCCACCACCAGACCCGCCACGCTGATCACATCACCATGGGCTACGCCCTCCAGCCCCTGCGAACTGCGACAACCCAGCCCCGTCAGGCGTCGACGCAACAACGACAGCGGGTGTGGGCCAAAGGTGGTGCCCACGCTCTGGTAATCGGCGAACAGGTCTTCGCCGATGCTCGGCGCAGGTAACTCGACGGGCGCTTCGGCGGTGGGCTCGATGCCGGCGAACAGCGGCAATTGCGCCTGCACCGCCGCCACCTCCCAGCGCGCCTGATAGCGGTGCCCGGCCAGCGCCGCGAGGGCACCGGCATCGGCCAGCAGGTCACGGGCGCGACCGTCGAGGCTGGCGCGCAGGCACAGGTCGGCGACATCGCGAAAACCCCGTTCTTCCCGCACCCGCACCAGACGCAGGGCATCGTCCTGGCGAAACCCGCGTACCTGGCGCAAGCCCAGGCGCAGCGCCAACTGACCGTCTTCGCGCGGTTCCAGGGTGCAATCCCAATGGCTGTGATGCACATCCACCGGACGGGTCTCGATCCGGTGGCGGCGCGCGTCCTGCAGAATCTGGTCGGGGCTGTAGAACCCCATCGGCCAACTGTTGATCAGCGCACAGGCGAAGATCGCCGGCTCATGGCACTTCAGCCAGCAACTGGCGTAGGTCAGCAAGGCAAAGCTGGCGGCGTGGGACTCGGGAAAACCGTAGCTGCCGAAGCCCTTGATCTGCTCGAAGATGCGCTCGGCGAACGCCAGGTCGTAGCCGTTTCTCAGCATGCCTTCGGTCAGCCGCTGGCGATGGGGTTCCAGACCGCCGTGGCGCTTCCAGGCGGCCATGGAGCGGCGCAGTTCGTCGGCTTCGCCGGGGGTGTAGTCGGCGGCGACGATGGCCAGGGACATGACCTGCTCCTGGAACAGCGGCACGCCCAAGGTGCGCTCGAATACCGCCTTGAGCTTGAGGGACGGATACGTCACTTCCTCCTTGTCGTTACGTCGCCGTAGAAAGGGATGAACCATATCGCCCTGGATCGGCCCCGGCCGGACGATCGCCACCTGGATCACCAGATCGTAGAACTTTCTGGGCTTCAATCGCGGCAACATGGCCATCTGCGCCCGCGACTCGATCTGGAACACGCCGATGGTGTCGGCGCGGCTGATCATGTCGTAGGTCGGCGCGTCATCGGCGGGAATGCTGGCAATGGTCAGGCGCTGGCCGCGATGCAAGGCGTACAGGTCGAAACAACGGCGCAAGGCGCTGAGCATGCCGAGGGCCAGCACATCGACCTTGAGCAGACCGACGGCATCGAGGTCGTCCTTGTCCCACTGGATCACCGTGCGCCCTTCCATCGCTGCGTTTTCCACCGGCACCAGGGTGTCCAACGGCTGCTCGCTGATGACGAAACCACCAGGGTGCTGGGACAGGTGCCGAGGGAAACCCATCAGCTCGCCGGTGAGAGTCAGCACCCGGTGCAGCAGCGGGCTGTCCGGATCGAAACCGGCTTCGACCAGGCGTTCGGCGGACGGCACACGATCGCTCCAGCGCCCGCAGCAATCGGCCAGGGCGCCGAGCTGGTCGGGCGGCAGGCCCAGCACCCGGCCGATGTCCCGCACCGCGCCCGCGGCGTGGTAGCTACTGACCACCGCAGTCAACGCCGCCCGATGGCGACCATAGCGGTTGAACACGTATTGCAGGACTTCCTCGCGGCGTTCGTGCTCGAAGTCCACGTCGATATCCGGCGGCTCGTTGCGCTCGCGGGACAGGAAACGCTCGAACAGCAGATTGCTCCGGCTCGGGTCGAGCTCGGTGATACCCAGCACGAAACACACCACCGAGTTGGCCGCAGAACCCCGACCCTGGCAGAGGATGTCTCGCTCGCGGGCGAACTGGACAATGTCGTGGACCGTCAGGAAATAGGACGCGTAGTTGAGGTCGGTGATCAGTTCCAGCTCGTGCTCCAGCGCCTCGCGGTCCTTGACACCGATGCCCTGCGGCCAGCGCCGGGGGATGCCCCGCTCGCACAGCGCGCGCAACCAGGCGCTGGCGCTGTAGCCGGCGGGCACGACTTCGTGGGGGTAGTGGTATTTCAGGTCACGCTTGAGGTCGAAGTGACAGCGCTCGGCGATCCGCGTGCTTTCTTCCAGCAACGCAAACGGGTACAGCGCCGCCAGTTGCGGCAGGCTGCGCAGGTGCCGCTCGCCATTGGCGAACAGGCGGTGCCCGGCTTCCGCGACGGTGGTGTGATGGCGAATGGCGGTCATGCAGTCCTGCAAGGCGCGTCGACCGCGAGCGTGCATGTGCACATCACCGCTGGCCACCGCCGGAATGCCCAGGGTCGTGGCCAGCGCCAGCAAGCGCTCCAGACGCTGACGATCGTCGTGGCCGTGATGCAGTTGCACGGTCAGCCACAGGCGTTCAGCGAACACCTCGCGCAACCAGCGGCCCGGCGCCGGATCGTCGAGATCATCCGGAACCCACAACGCCAGCAGGCCTTCCGGAGGATTGTCGAAATCCTCGCGCAGCAACCGATAGCTGCCCTTCTCCGCCCGCCGCCGGGCCCGGGTGATCAGGCCGCACAGGTGCTGGTAACCGCACAGGTTCTCTACCAACAGCACCAGCTTCGGGCCATTCTCGACGCGCATTTCGCTGCCGACGATCAGCGGCAGCCCCACCTCATGCGCCGCCTGCCAGGCGCGGACGATACCGGCGAGGGTGCACTCGTCGGTGATCGCCAGGGCCTGATAACCCTGTTGCCGGGCGCGGCCACACAACTCCTGGGCGCTGGACGCGCCGCGCTGGAAACTGAAGTTCGACAGGCAGTGCAACTCGGCATACCCCATGCTCATGCGAACCAGCCCTGCAGCCACAGCACATCGCGCTCGCCGCTGTGAAAGTAGGCCCAGCCGCGCAGGCCGCTATCGGTTTCGACCCGGTAGTAATCGCGCCGCACATCGCCGCCGTCCCACCAGCCGGACTCGATGCGCT
>NZ_JANLNX010000097.1:0-83593 GCF_025466015.1 Pseudomonas sp. 5P_5.1_Bac1
GCCGGAGAACACGCCGAGACCGGGGATTTTCAGGTCGCGAACGTCCTCGAATTGGACCTTCTGCTTGAGCCGGTAGCCCGGCACATAGGCCTGCACCGCCTGCGCCATCTCTTCGATGGACGCTTCGACCTGCGTCCGATCGGCCGCTTCGGACAGCACGAAAACGGTGTCGCGCATGATCAGCGGCGGCTCGGCCGGGTTCATGACGATGATCGCTTTACCCTTGGCTGCGCCGCCGATCACTTCGATGGCGCGGGAGGTGGTTTCGGTGAATTCGTCGATATTGGCGCGGGTGCCAGGGCCGGCGGATTTGCTGGCGATGGAGGCGACGATTTCCGCGTAATGCACCTTCGCCACGCGGGACACCGCAGCGACCATCGGAATGGTGGCCTGGCCGCCACAAGTGACCATGTTGACGTTGAGTTGGTCGAGGTTCTGTTCCAGGTTCACCACCGGCACGCAGTACGGACCGATGGCGGCCGGCGTCAGGTCGATCAGGCGGATGCCGGGTTTGATCGAGCGCAGGAAGGCGTCGTTCTTGACGTGGGCGCCGGCGCTGGTGGCATCGAAGACGAAGTCGATATCGGCAAACGCCGGCATGCGGGTCAGGCCGTCAACACCTTCGTGGGTGATGGCGACGCCCATCCGCGCCGCCCGTGCCAGGCCGTCGGAGGCCGGGTCGATGCCGACCATCGCAGCCATCTCCAGGTGCTGGCCGTGGCGCAGGATCTTGATCATCAGGTCGGTGCCGATGTTGCCGGAACCGATGATGGCGACTTTCAGTTTGCGTTGACTCATACCGCTTCTCCGTAGACTTCGGCGAGCAGGATCACGTCCTGGCCGAGGGTATCGGCGTACAGGCGCTGGACCGCGTCGGCGCGCAGCGTCAGGGCGGCGCGCTGGTTGATGTAGCCCTTGTCGGTGATTTCGCCGTCATTCAGGCTCGGTGGGGTGTCGAGGATCATCAGCCGCACCGCGTGCTGCGACGACGCCGGGAAGTCCCTGGCCAGAGCCTTCAAGCCGGCGCACAGGGCCAGGCGCACTTCCGGCTGCAGCGCCAGTTGCGCGCCGCTCATGGACTCGCCGGCCTTGCCGAGCAACTCGCGCAGGGCCGGGGTCGGGTAGACCAGCGCACCGATCACGTCGCGGTCGTGGCCGCAGATCACACAATCGCTGGCATAGGGCGCCAGGGCGCTGACCAGCCGCGGGCGCAGGGTGCCCACCGACACCCAGGTGCCGCTGCTGAGCTTGAAGTCTTCGGTGACCCGGCCATCGAACAGAATCCCCAACTCGGGCCGCTCTGGGTCCACCAGCCGGCCGGCATCGCCGATGCGGTAGAAGCCCAGTTCATCGAACGCGGCCTCGGTGCTCTGCGCGTCGTTGAGGTAACGCGGGAACACCGACGGGCCGCGCACGCGCATTTCCAGCTTGTCGCCACTGGGCACGAAACGGATCTGCGTGCCCGGCACCGGCAGGCCGATATTGCCGGCCTTGTCCAACTGAAAATGCACACTGGTGACCACCGGCGAGGTTTCCGTCGAACCCCATTCGGTGGCGAAGAACAGCGGTGCCTCGCGGACTTCGGCGGCGCGGGCCACCAGGCGCTGCCAGGAACTTTGCGGCAACGCGGCGGCGGCGTAGAACAGCAGTTCCAGCCGGCCGAACAAGGCGCGGGCCAGCGCTTCGTCGCGCTCCAGGTACGGCAGCAGCGACTCGTAGCCGCGCGGCACGTTGAAGAACAGCGTCGGCTTGACCGACTTGATGTTCTCCACCGTGCGGTCGATCTGCCCCGGCAGTGGCCGGCCGTCGTCGATGTACAGGGTGCCGCCGTTGCGCAGCACCAGGTTGAAGTTGTGGTTGGCACCGAACACGTGGCTCCACGGCAGCCAGTCCAGCACCACCACGTCGATCCGCTCAATGAAGGGCCAGCACTGGGCGATGGCCTGCTGGTTGGCGCAGAGCATGCCGTGGGTGTTGATCACCGCCTTAGGCGAACCGGTGGAACCGGAGGTCAGCAGGTAGCGCGCCGGGGTGTCGCCGTCCACGCGGGCGAAGGCGTCCATCACCGCCGGGCTTTCGGGCTTGTACAGCAACGGCAGGGCCAGCCCGTCGGGGATTTCCTGGGCGTTGCGCGCCGCCACCACCGGGCAGCGCGGCGCGACCAGCTCGATGGCGCGGCAGAAGGCATCGCCGTCGTTGACGAAGATCAGCGCCGGGTCCAGCACGTCGATAATCGCCTTGAGCTTGGCGCAGCCGCTGCCGGTGTTGCGGGCATAGGCCACCGACACGGTGGACACCGGAATGCCCACGTGCATGGCCGCCAGGGTCAGCAGCGCCTGGTCGATATCGTTTTCCGACAGCATCAGCACCGGGCGTCCCGGCGCGGTGTCCAGCTCCAGCAGGCCTTGGGCCAGAGCGCCGACACGCTGGCGCACTTCACGGTAGCTCAGGGTGAACCAGCCACCGTTGCGGCGTTCCGCCAGGTAAGCGCGGTCGGGGGTCGCGTGCGCCCAATGCTCCAGCCATTCGCCGATGCAGCGCGCATAAGGTTGCAGGGGCTCGGCCGAGCCGAGAATGAAACTGCCGTCCGCGCCGGGCTCATAGAGCACGCGCGCCGGCGCCAACCGCGTCGGGTCGTTGAAGATGTCGTACATGGCACGCCCTCATGAGTTCGGCGGGTCAGGTGCCCACCGCTCACTGATTTATTGTTGTGACGTTCGCCAGCCTGACGGCCGGCCTCAAGGTGTTGGCTCGTTCGTCTCAGGCGAAGCGGCAGCTCACTTCGCCCAGCCGGGTCAGACGCAGGCGCAGGCTGTCGCCAGCAGCGACCTGGACCATCGGCCCGAGTGCGCCGGACAGCAGCACATCGCCGGCCTGCAACGGACGTCCGGCCTCGGCCATGGTCCGTGCCAGCCACAGGCAGGCGTCCAGCGGGTTGCCCATGCAGGCCGCACCGACGCCGATGGCCACCTGGGCACCGTTCTTCTCCAGCAACATGCCTTCCAGCGCCAGGTCGAGGCCGGCCAGGCTCACCGGCGTTTTGCCCAGGACATAAAGGCCGGAAGAGGCGTTGTCGGCGACGGTGTCGACCAGGGTGATTTTCCAGTCTTCGATCGCCGAATCGACGATCTCCAGCGCCGGCAATACATGGTCCACGGCGCGCAGCAGCTCGGCCAGGGTGGTATCGGCGTGCGGCAGGTCACGGCCGAGGACAAAGGCAATCTCGCCTTCGGCCTTGGGCTGAATCAGCCGCGTGCTGTCGATGGTCTCGCCGTCGCGAACTTCCATGTCGGCGAAGAGCATGCCGAAGTCCGGTTGATCGACACCCAGTTGCTGCTGCACCGCCAGCGAGGTGAGACCGATCTTGCGCCCGCTCAGACGCCGGCCGGCGGCCAGGGCGGCCTGGGTGTTGAGTTCCTGGATGGCGTAGGCGTCGGCCAGGCTGTTGATGTCGAATCGCTCGGAAATCCGCCCGCACGGGGTGCGGGTCTGCCGGGCGCGGGCCAGCGCTTCGGCGGCCGGTTGCAGGGAAGGATGAGTCATCGTGTTTCTCCTGAAGGCAAGTTCGGCTTACAACGCGCGAGCGCGGCTTTCCTGGTAACCCTGGTGCAGTTCATCCACCAGTTCGGCGACGCTGTAGTGGCGGCTGATTTGCCCGACCCCCTGCCCCGCCGACCACACGTGTTTCCAAGCCTTGTTGGCGCTGGCGATGTTGCCGGAGAAATCGATGCTGGCGCGGGCCTCGGTGGCCGGATCGATGCCGGCTTGCTCCAGCGACGGGCGCATCCAGGTGGCCAACACGCCGCTGACCGCCTTGGTGGTGACCACGTCGTCCAGCGAGCACGTCACCAGCATGTCGCGGTAGGCGTCTTCCACCAGGCTTTCCGCGGCGGCCACCAGCCGCGTGCCGACCAGCGAGAAGTCGCAGCCGAGCACTTGCGCGGCGTGGATATCGCGACCGTTGGAGATGGCCCCGGCCAGACCCAGCGGCCCGTCCCAGAACTGCCGCACTTCGCCTGCGAAGGCGAACGGGTTGTAGTTGCCGGTGTGGCCGCCGGCGCCGTTGCAGACCAGCACCAGGCCATCGACGCCGGCGTCCGCCGCCTTGCGCGCCAGGGCCGGGCTGATCACATCGGCGATCACCACGCCGCCGTAGGCGTGCACGGCATCGAGCACGCGCTTGGGACTGCCGAGTGCGGTGGAGACGATTGGCGGCTGGTAGCGTTTGACCAGTTCCAGTTCGGCGTCGAAACGGTCGTAGGTGCTGTGCACGATCATGTTCAGCATCCACGGCGCGCGGGCCTCACCGCGCTGACTGGCGGCCTCGCGCTCGGCGACGATCTCGCCGAGCCACTGGTCCAGTTGCTCGACGGTGCGGGCATTGGGTGCCGGGAAGCTGCCGATGATCCCGGCCTGGCAGCAAGCCGAGACCAGTTTCGGCCCGGAAACCAGGAACATCGGCGCGGCCAGCACCGGCAGGTTGAGGCCGGCGACCAGGTCCAGCAGGTGTTGTTGCGGTGCACTAAGGCTTCTGTTGCTCATCACGCATCTCTCTTGTTTATTTTGTAGAGCACGCTGGCTGGGTTCAGGTCTTGCGATGCTTGGCCGCCCCGCTGCTACGGATTTCCCAGCCGCCATCGCTGTGGATGATGTTGGCGGTGGTCAGCCCGGCGTTCTCCCGCGAGGCCAACAGCACGTAATGGCCGGTGTGGTCCTCGGGTTCGGCGATGCGCTGCAGCGGCACCGCCTGGGCGGCGCCGGCTTCGAAGCCGGGAATCTGGTTCAGCGGCACGCTGCGGCTGTTCAGGCCTTCCAGGCTCTTCATCGGCGTGTTGGTGGCGCCGGGGGCGACACCGTTGACGCGGATGTCCGGCGCCAGCTCGTAGGCCAACTGGCGGATCATCCCCACCAGCGCATGCTTGGCGGTGACGTAGAGAATGCCACCTCCGCCGGCATAAAAGGCGCTGTTGGACAGGGTAAAGATCATGCTGCCGCGGGTTTCGCGCAGCGCCTCGGTCGCCGCCTGGGCGCCGAGCAGGTAACCCTGGACATTGATCGAGAACAGCTTCTGGAACGCGCCTTCGAAATCTTCCGGGGCGATCCGGTCGAGCCGGGTGAAGTAGTCGAACACCGCGGCGTTGCCGACGAAGGTGTCGAGCTTGCCGAAGGCTTCCAGCGTGGCCGCCACGGCGCGCTGGTTGTCCTGCCAGCGCGAGACATCGCCCTGCACGGTGATCACCGCGTCGCCCAGCTCGGCGGTGAGCGCCGCCAGTTGCGCGGCGTCACGGCCCATGACCGCGACCTTCGCCCCTTCGGCGACATAGCGCCGCACGATGGCGCTACCGATGCCGCCAGTGCCGCCGGTGACCAGTGCGACCTGGTTGTTTAGCCAACCCATAAATCAATCCTCGGAAATTCAGCAACACGGGGTGTCACAGGAAGGTATTGATGTTCTTGCACAGCAACATCGCATTGGGGATCAGGATCTTGCGCTTGAGCAGCTTCAACCCGTCCGCCTCGACCCGCAGCACGTCCTCGCGGCGGCCGGTGATCTGCGACTGTTCATCAAGCCCGCGGCTGCGCACGTTGATAAAGCAGGAATAGGCGCGGTACTCGCCCGGCGCCTCGCCGGCATACACCTCGATATTGCTGACCAGATGCACATTGCGCGTCGGCGGGTTCTCGGCCCAGGCCGACGGCTGCTTGAAGCGCGACACCCGGCGTTGCAGCTCGCGGATGCCGTCGTCGAAGAAGGCCATGTGCTCCAGGGTGTAGGGCCCGGACTTGTCCTCGCGGCGACGGTTCTCGATGCCGGGCATCCAGTAGTGGATCGCCTCGCTCAGGGTCTGCAGCCATTCGTCCCAGCACTCGTTGTCCAGCAGGCGCGCTTCGCGCAGCAGGAATTGCTCGACGCGGCGCACGTCTTCGAAGGTCAACTGTTGTTCCAGTGTCATGCGGGCTTCTCCTCAGCGCATCTTGCCGTTGCGGTCCGGGACATCTGCCCAGGTCGGCGCTTGCAGCAGGTCTTTCCAGCGCTGGTAGAACGCCCGCGCATTGCATTCGTTGAGCTGGCCCTTGAACACGTTGCCCGGCAGCTCGCTGTTGTCGATCCGGCTGTCCATGCCCAGGCCGACGTACAGGTCCTGGTAACGGGTGACCACGCCGCGAGCGGTCTTGGTGCAGTACTCCCAGTTCTCGCCGTCGTCCATTTCGAACACGCCAGTGGGCGAGAAGGTCATCATCGCGCCGCGGCGCCATTTGTCCTTGATGTCCTGCGGGGCGTTCTTGTTGACGATCACCCAGGTGAACAACTCGATCTTGTGCGGCCCGCGTGGCTGCCAGATGCGCACGGTGTTCTGCCCCGGCAGGAAGGAGAAGTTGGGGAACACGGTGAACGAGGAAATCGCCCCGATCAGCTTCGAGCGGAACTCGCCCAAACGTTCGGCGACCTTGGGCCGCAACACGTGCAGGTATTTGTTGATATCGCGCTCGCCGAGGGTCGCGGCGTTGCCCACCACATCGGTGGCGAACTCGTAGCCGTGGCCGTTCCAGTTCACCGAGTACGACTCCGGCAATTCGCCGACATTGGTCACCGGCCCGCCGAGCATGGCCTTGGCTGCCGAGTCGTGGGTCCAGCCGCCATGAAGGATGTCACCGACGAAATTTTCCGCGGCGATCTTCCAGTTGCAGTCGATGGTGGAACGGATGCAGCCGCCGAGGAATTCGCTGCCGCCCTCGTCCATGTCGAGCATCACGTCGAGGTACCAGGTCATCGGCCCGAGGTACTCCTCGAGGGTCGGTGCGTCGGCGGCGAAGGTGGCGAACACCAGGCCCTTGTAGGTGCCGACCCGGGCTTCGCGCAGGCCGTGTTTCGACTTGTCGAAGTTGCTCTCTTCGTAGCACTTGGATTCGTGCATGCCCATCAGCCGGCCACCGTCGGCGCCGAACGACCAGCCGTGGTAGTTGCAGATGAAGCCGCGGGCGTTGCCGGCCTCGGCGAAGCAGACCTTGTTGCCGCGGTGCGGGCAGGAATTGAGGAAGACTTTCAGCGAGCCGTCCTTCTGCCGCACCACCAGCACTTCGTCCTCGCCCATGGAGGTGGTCAGGTAGTCGCCGAATTTCGGCAGTTGCGATTCGTGGGCAACGAACAGCCAGCAGCGGGCGAAGATCTTCTCCATCTCCTGCTCGTAGATGGCCTCGTCCCAGAACACCTTGCCCGACAGCCGGCCTTCTTCCATGTCGCAGATGCGATCGAGGTTATCCAGGCTCGGGGTGGATTCGATGGTTCTGAGCGGTATGTATTTATTGTTATCCATGGTTCGGACTCACACAGGAATGCGGTGGGACAGCGACGACGTCAGACCGGGCTCTCGGCCGCAGCCAGTGCCTCGTCGGCTTCAAGGGCGACGTCGGCGTACACCTCGCGGTCGGTGACGATGATCTTGTAGGTGCGCAGGTGCCGTTCGCAGGGGAAGGTCACCGCCTTGCCGCTGGGGATGTGGAACTGGCCCCAGTGCACCGGGCAGGTGATCAGGTCGTCTTCCATATCGCCCTCGGCCAGCGAGGCGGTGGCGTGGGTGCACATGTCGGTGGTGGCGTAGAAGGTGCCGCCCAGGTTGTAGACGCAGATCGCGTCGCCTTCGGCCTGCTCGACCTTCTTCAGTTCGCCCGGCGCCAGCTCGTCGCGCTGGCACAGCAATACACGGCTCATGCCCGGCCCTCCTTCAGTTGTACAAAGCCCAGGCCGGTGACCCAGGCCGGCACCGCTTCATAAGCGATCACCTCGCCGACCGGCTGCTCCAGCGCGGCCATGGCACAGGCGAAATTGCGGATTTCCATGGCGCCGTTGCCGGCGCGGCGGAGGATTTCTTCGTCGCTGTAGGCACACAGGCCTTCCAGGTCGCCCTTGACCCCCAGTTCGAGAATCTCGCGATCGAAGTCTTCGGCGACCTTACCCATCTCGACGGTGCCGACCCAATGGCTGATGCCGCCGCTGCCGATGATGACCACGCGCTCGTCGGCGTCGAAGGCTTCCACCGCCGCGCGCAGTTGCCGGCCGAGGTCGGCCGAGCGCTTCAGCGAGATGTACGGATCGACGCCGCAAGCCAGGTACACCGGGATGCTCGGCAAGGTCTTGCCCAGCAGTTGCTCGGCGGGCTGCACCACCAACTGGTGCGGGATCGAGAACGAATGGTCGACGGTGAAACTGCGCGCCACGCTCCAGTCCACGCCCGTGGCGTCACCGTGGGCGACGATGTGTTCGGCCAGCGCCTGGTGGTTGGCCACCACTCGGCGTTGCAGGCCCGGCAGGCGGTCGATCGGCCCGTCGACATCACCGGTGCCGATCACGTAGCGCGGCAGGCAGTGAGTGCCGAACAGAATGTAATGGTCGCAACCGACGATGATCACCGCGGTCGGCTCCAGCTCGGCGAGGCGCCGGGCGCAGTCGGCGTAGGCTTGCCACACCGCCTCGCGCTGGGCTTCGGGCGGCGCATTGGGCGCCACGAACATGACCGGGTCGTGCGGCATCCAGAAGCCGCCTACTATCTTGCCCATCTCATCACCCCTTGAGCGCGGCGGAGAAACCCGCGCTGAGTTCATCGGTGCAGCCGAGGCGCTGCTTGTAGATCGCCATGTCGCGCTCCACGGAAAGTTCCTGCCAGAAGCCCATGGTCAGCATCGGGTTGACCCCGGCGGCCTGCAGCCCGGCGACATCGAAGCCGAGGATCATCGCGGCCTCGTCTTCGGCCAGCTCGAAGCGGGCCAGAAAGCCCGCGGCGTCCTGGCGAAACCGCTCTTTGGCGGCGCGCTCGACGCACAGTTGCCAGAGCACGCGCTCCATTACATTTCGGCTCATGGCGCTTACTCGCTGAGGAAGTCGCGGACCAGCGCGGCGAAGCGCCGAGGCTGTTCGCTCTGCACCCAGTGGCCGCAATGGCCGAACAGGTGCAGGTCGGCGTTCGGCACGCTGTTGGCGATCAGCAGGCCGCATTCCGGCGGCACCACACGGTCTTCGCGGCCATGCACCACCAGGGTCGGCGCGGTGATTTTCGCCAGCGCCGCAGCGGGGAATGCCTTGACCAGGGTCTGGCCTTCGGCGGCCGGTCGCGGGATCAGTTTGCGCAGGGCGTCCTGGGCGCCAGAACGCGCGCTGGCCTCGAAACGCGACTGCACCAATTCGTCAGTAATCAGGGATTTGTCGTAGGGGAACAGCTCCATCAGGCGGCGCATGTTCTCCAGCGACGGCTCGTATTCCCAGGCGCCACGCAGGCCGGGGGTCTGCACGAACTCGCCGGCAGGAGTGCCGAGCAGCACCAGTTTGTCGACCCGCTCCGGAGCGAACACCGCCAGGCCGATGGCCACGGCGCCGCCGAAGGAGTTGCCGATAAAGGAGGATTTCTGGATATCCAGCGCATCCATGATGCCCAGCAGGTGGTTGACCCACAGCTTGATGTCGTACTTGGCGTCGGCCTGGAATTCGGTGAAACCGAAGCCGGCGATGTCCGGCACGATCACCCGCCAGCGGTCGGCAAACACCGGGATGGACTTGGCCCAGTTGGTGCCGCCGGACACGCCTGGACCCGAACCGTGCAGCAGGAACAGAGCATCGCCCTGACCGGCTTCGTAGTAGTGGGTGTTGTGCCCTGCGGCCAGCAGCGTCTTGGCAATTGCGCTCATCGAGGTCTCCGTTTTTATTCTTAACATACAGATGTGTATTCGAATGCTATGGATGGTTTTGACGTGCGTCAACGAAAAAAACGCGGAACGGTGCAAAAATATGCAGGTCAACCTACAGATGTGTATTTAAACAAATGGGCAAATTCGGCAGACTGCCGGTGCCCCGTAGCGCGCTCTGGCTGCGCCGGCGGCAATAGCCTCGGCATTGCGCCGGGCGCTAGAATGCCCTCCTTAGCGCCCCGGGCCGGGCCACGATCCTGCCGCCCTGGCGCCTTCCAGCTCGATGAACAAGGCCCTTACACAATGTCATCACGCACCAACCTCACCCGCGAAGACTGGATCCACGCCGCCCAACATGTGCTGGTCAGCAGCGGCGTCGATGCGGTCCGGGTCGATACCCTGGCCAAGGAACTGAAAATCACCCGCGGCAGCTTCTACTACCACTTCAAAAGCCGCGGCGAACTGCTCGAAGGCATCCTCGGCAACTGGCGTGCGCGCGCCACCGAAGACGTGATTCTCAACCTGCGCAACGCCCACGCCTCGCCGCTGCAGCAGTTGCAGCGCCTGCTGGAATTGCCGTCCCACGGCCAGACCGCCAAGGAAGCCGCCGCCATCGAACTGGGCATCCGCGCCTGGGCCCGCCGCGACAAACAGGCGCGCCAGGCCATCGACGAAGTGGACAGCCATCGCCTGAACTACATCGAAGGCTTGCTGATCCAGGCCGGCGCGCCCGCCGATGAAGCGCAGGACCGCGCCTACCTGATCTATGCGTACCAGATCAGCCTGTCGCTGCTGCACAGCGACGATACGTCCGAGCAGCGATTGGACCGTAGTCAGCGCATGGCGGGGTTGTTGTTGCCGCAGGGCGCTGCCGTTCCGGCCTGAGACAAAAATGCGAGGCACCCAGTGGGAGTTGGCTTGCCAACTCCCACAAAATGAATGACCCGCAACGCCATCGCAGTACGCCTGAAAACCGCAAAAAGATACATAACTGTATCTTTCGATTTCAAAACCCCCTCTTTCTCCCTCCCCCTATTGACAAACCTCCGTCATGACCCGCTAGTCTATACATACACATTCGCATGTGTATTCCGATAAGGTCACCCACAGCCCACACCGGGGCTGGACCCTAAGACAATAAAAATACAGTTGGGTATCTCACTATGTTCTCGCATGCGCGCACCGGCCGCCCCGCCGATCTACCGCCTCCCCCCGACCTGACCGACAGCCCGTCCGCGCGGCCCGGCCTTCCCTACCCCATCGCTCGCTGAGGGTTGTTCATGGATCTCTCGATACTGGCGTTTCTCGGCCAGGACGGCCTCACTACGGGTGCGATTTATGCGCTGGTGGCCCTGGCGCTGGTCCTGGTGTTCTCGGTCACCCGTACCATCCTGGTGTTCCAGGGCGATTTCGTGACCTACAGCGCCCTGACCCTGGCGACCCTGCAACTGGGCCTGCTGCCCGGCACGTTGTGGCTGCTGATCGGCCTGTCGTTGCTGGCCTGCACGCTGGATGCGGCGATCGCCATGCGTCACGGCCATTACCGGCGCCTGCCGGGCCTGGCGCTGCGTTACCTGAGCGTGCCGGCGCTGCTCTGGCTGGTGCTGGGCAATCTCGATCTCGCCGCCCTGCCCGGCGTGGTGCAGATCGTCGTCACCCTGGCCCTGGTCACGCCGTTGGGCCCACTGCTGTATCGCCTGGTCTACCAGCGCGTGGCGGAAACCTCGGTGCTGTTGCTGCTGATCATCTCGGTGGCGGTGCACATCGCGCTGGTCGGCATCAGCCTGTGGATGTTCGGCGCCGAGGGCGTGCGCACCCAGGCGCTGACCGACGCCAGTTTCATGCTCGGTGACCTGCCGGTAAGCCTGCAAAGCCTGCTGGTGATCGCTTGCGCACTGGCGCTGATCGGCCTGCTCTACGCCTTCTTCGGCCACAGCCTGTACGGCAAGGCCCTGCGCGCCACCGCGCTGAACCGTAACGGCGCGCAACTGGTGGGCATCCCGACGCAACTGGCGGGCCAGAGCGCCTTCGGCCTGGCGGCGTTTATCGGCGCGGTGTCCGGCGTGCTGATCGGGCCGCTGACCACGCTGTATTACGACTCCGGTTTCCTTATCAGTCTCAAGGGCTTCGTCGCCGCGATCTTCGGCGGCCTCGCCAGTTACCCCATCGCCGCCTGCAGCGCGTTCTTCGTCGGCGTGCTGGAAAGCTTCGCCAACTTCGGCGCCTCGGCCTTCAAGGAAGTCATCGTGTTCACCCTGGTGATCCCGGTGCTGCTGTGGCTGTCGCTGAAACACCCTCATCTCGAGGAGCAACACTGATGACCCGTCGCCTGCTTCCCCTGATCCTGCTGCTGGCGGCCATGTGCCTGGCGCCAAGCGTGCTGCCGCCGTTCCACGTCACCCTGCTCAACTACATCGGCCTGTACAGCCTGGTCGCCATGGGCCTGGTGCTGCTCACCGGCATCGGCGGCATGACCTCCTTCGGCCAGGCCGCGTTCGTCGGCATCGGCGCCTACGCCACCGCGGTGCTGTGCACCGAGTACGGCCTGTCGCCCTGGCTCGGCCTGCTGGCCGGGCTGGCGATCACCCTCGCGGTGGCCACCAGCCTCGGCCTGCTGACCCTGCGCCTGGCCGGCCACTACCTGCCGATCGGCACCCTGGCCTGGGGCCTGGCGCTGTTCTACCTGTTCGGCAACCTGCCGGGCCTCGGTGGTTTCGGCGGCATCCAGGACCTGCCGGCCATCGAGCTGTTCGGCTGGCGCATCAGCAGCGCCGCCGACTTCAGCCCGCTGCTCGGCCTGATCCTCGCCGCCAGCCTGTGGCTGCTGCACAACCTGCTCGACAGCCGCCAGGGCCGGGCCATCCGCACCCTCAAGGACGCCGCCGGCATGGCCGAGGCGATGGGCATCCCCACCGCCCGCAGCCGCTTGCAGGTGTTCCTGATCGCGGCGCTACTGGCCTCGCTGTCCGGCTGGCTGTACGCCCACCTGCAACGGGTGGTCAACCCGACACCGTTCTCGGTGGTGATGGGCATCGAATACCTGTTCATGATCGTCCTCGGCGGCGTCGCCAGCCTCTGGGGTGCGCTGCTCGGCGCGGCCCTGCTGACCCTGATCAAGCAGGTGCTGCAGGATGTCCTGCCGCACCTGTTCGGCCAGGCCGGCAACTTCGAAATGATCTTCTTCGGCGTGCTGATCATCCTCGTCCTGCAATACGCCCGCGGCGGCCTGTTGCCGCTGTTGCAGGCGGCACTGCCGAAGCGCCGCCGCAGCACCGCGCTGCCCGCCGAAGCTGCCGCCCTGCCCCGGCGCAGCATGCCCGCCCACGGTCAGCCGCTGCTGGTGGCCGAAGGACTGATCAAACGTTTCGGCGGCCTGGTCGCCAACAAGGACATGGGCCTGGCGATCAACAGCGGCGAAGTCACCGCGCTGATCGGCCCCAACGGCGCCGGCAAATCCACCCTGTTCAACCTGCTCTCCGGGGTGCTGTCGCCCAACGCCGGGCAGATCAGCTTCCTCGGCCAGCGCATCGACGGCCTGGCGCCCCGCGCCATCGCCCGCCTTGGGGTCAGCCGGACCTTCCAGCACGTGCGCCTGCTGCCGGAGATGAGCGTGCTGGAAAACGTCGCTCTCGGCGCCCATATGCGCGGCGAAGCCGGCCTGCTGCGCTCGATGCTGCACCTGGAGCGCGCCGAAGAAGCCAGCCTGCTGGCCGAGGCCGCGCGGCAGATCGAGCGGGTCGGCCTTGGCGAACACCTGCACACCCCGGCGGGCAGCCTGGCGCTGGGTCAGCAACGCATCGTCGAAATCGCCCGGGCGCTGTGCAGCGACCCGATCCTGCTGCTGCTCGACGAACCCGCCGCCGGCCTGCGCTACGGCGAGAAACAGGCCCTGGCGCAACTGCTCGAACAACTGCGCGGCGAAGGCCTCGGCGTGCTGCTGGTGGAGCACGACATGGACTTCGTCATGGGCCTGGCCGACCACATCGTGGTGATGGAATTCGGCCAGCGCCTGGCCTGCGGCACCCCGCTGGAAATCCAGGAAAACCCGGCGGTCCTGGCCGCCTACCTCGGAGGTGTGGAATGAGCCGCCTGCTGGATGTACGCAACCTGTCGATCAACCACGGCAAGGTGGAAGCGGTGCGCAACCTCGACCTGCACCTGGACGAGGGCCAGATCGTCAGCCTGATCGGCCCCAACGGCGCCGGCAAAACCACCTTGATGGCGGCGCTGATCGGCCTGCTGCCGTCCACCGGCGAGGTGAGTTATGCCGGCCAGCCGTTGCAGGCCCACCACGGCGTGGCCCAGCGCATCGACAAGGGCATGGCGCTGGTGCCGGAAAGCCGCGAGCTGTTCGGCCTGATGAGCGTCGAGGACAACCTGCGCCTCGGCGCCTTCAGCCGCCACCGCCAGGGTCATCGCGATCATCAGCAGACCCTCGACGAAGTCTTCGCGCTGTTCCCGCGGATGCGTGAACGCCGCGAACAGGCGGCCTGCACGCTCTCCGGCGGCGAGCGGCAGATGCTCGCCATCGGCCGCGCGCTGATGGCCAAGCCACGCCTGCTGATGCTCGACGAGCCGAGCCTGGGCCTGGCGCCACGGGTGATCGGCGAGATCTTCGACATCTTCAAGACCCTGCGCGAACGCGGCGTTTCCATCCTGCTGGTGGAACAGAACGCCCGCGCCGCACTGAAGATTTCCGACTACGGCTACGTCCTCGAAGTCGGCGACATCGTCCTGCACGGCGACGCCACCGACCTCGCGCAGAACCCCCGGGTGGTCGAGAGCTACCTGGGCCGCAAATCCTCATCCACCGCCACGGAGGCCGCCCGCGCCACCGGCTGACACACGGTTTTTCCGCACCACCCAACGCCATAACAACAATAGTCAGGAGCTTGCATGAAACCCTTCCTCCCCTTGCTGCTGGTCGCCGCGATGTCGGCCGCCGCCCAGGCCGACGTCACCGTCGGCGTGATCCTCTCCACCACCGGCCCCGGCGCTTCGCTGGGTATTCCTGAACGCAACACCATCGCCCTGCTGCCCAAGGAAATCGCCGGCCAGGCGGTGAAATACGTGGTCCTCGACGACGGCAGCGACAGCACCGCCGCGGCGAAGAACGCGCGCAAGCTGGTCAGCGAAAACCAGGTGGATCTGCTGATCGGCTCCACCACCGTGCCCACCTCGGCGGCCGTGGCGCAGATCGCCAAGGAAAGCCACACCGCGCAGATCGCCCTCGCTCCTTACACGCCGCCGAGCGGCGAGCAACAGTGGATCTTCACCATCGCCCAGACCAACACGCTGATGGCCGAAGCCCTGATCGAGCACATGAAAGAAGCCGGAGTGAAGACCCTCGCCTACATCGGCTACAACGACGTCTGGGGCGAGGACTGGCACAAGGTGCTCAGCGAACTGGCGCCGGCTTCCGGCATCACCCTGGTGCGCGACGAGCGCTTCAACCGCACCGATTCCTCGGTCAGCGGTCAGGCCCTGAAAGTCATGAGCGCCAAGCCCGACGCCGTGTTGATCGGCGCCACCGGCACCCCGGCCGCGCTGCCCCACACCGAACTGCGTCGCCTCGGCTACAAGGGCACCATCTACCACACCCACGGCGCCGCCAACTCGGCCTTCCTGCGCATCGGCGACAAGGCCCTGAATGGCGCGATCCTGCCGGTAGGCCCGGTGGTGGTGTGGGACAAATTGCCGGAAACCCACCCGTCCAAAGCCGTCGCCAGCGACTACGCCCAGCGCTATGAAGCGCAATACGGCGCGGGCAGCCTGTCGCCATTCGGCGCCTACCTGTACGACGCCATGCGCCTGGTCGAAGCTGCGGTGCCTGCCGCACTGAAAACCGCCCAGCCGGGTAGCGCCGAATTCCGCCAGAGCCTGCGCGACCAGCTGGAAGGCACCAAGGACGTGGTCGGCACCCATGGCGTCTACAACCTCAGCGCCACCGACCACTTCGGTCACGACCAGCGCGCCCGCGCCCTGGTGACCGTGAAGGACCAACAGTGGGTCCTGCTGCACGCCCCTGAATGAACCCCGAAAACAACAATAAGAAAGGCCACACCATGAACCGACTCAACACCGCTGTCGCCCTCGGCTCGCTTTGCGCCCTCAGCCCGGTCCTCCAGGCCCAGGGCTTCTTCGAAGACAGCAAGGCGACCGTCACCGCCCGCAACTACTACTTCGACCGCGACTACAAAGGCACCTCGGCGCAATCGGCGACCCGCGAATGGGCCCAGGGCTTCATCCTGCGCTTCAACTCCGGCTACACCGAAGGCCCGGTGGGCTTTGGCCTCGATGCCCAGGGCTTGCTCGGCATCAAACTCGATTCCAGCCCCGACCGCACCGGCACCGGCCTGCTGCCATTCGACAGCACCGACCGCCATCCCCGCGACGACTACTCGGAGCTGGGCCTGACCGGCAAGATCAAGGTGTCCAAGACCGAGCTGCAGGGCGGCACGCTGATGCCGATCCTGCCGATCCTGTTCGCCAGCCCGACCCGCCTGCTGCCGCAGACCTTCCGTGGCGTGAACATCAAGTCGCAGGACATCGACAGCCTGACCCTCAGCGCGGGTCGCCTCGACCGCATGAACCAGCGCGACTCCACCAACGACCAGAAGATCTCCATCGCCGCGCCCAACCGCCGCTTCAACGGCGCCGCGCAGTCGGACGCCTTCAACTACATCGGTGGCGACTACCAGTGGTCCGAGCCGCTGACCCTCAAGTACTACCACGCCGAACTGGAGGACATTTACAAGCAGGACTTCGTCGGCTTCATCGACAACCGCGCGCTGGGCGGCGGTCGCCTGAAGACCGACGTGCGCTACCACATCAGCCGCGAAGACGGCCCGGCCAAGGCCGGCGAAGTCGACAACCGCACCTTCGGCATCATGGCCACCTACAGCCAGGCCGGACACAGCCTTGGCCTGGGCTGGATGCAACTCAACGGCAACACCTCCATGCCCTACATCGCCGGTTCCGAGCCGATGGTGGTCAGCGAAGGTGCGCTGAGCAGCGAGTTCCTCAACCCCAAGCAACGCACCTGGCAAGTCCGTTACGACTACGACTTCGTCGCCATGGGCGTTCCCGGCCTGAAAGGCATGCTGCGCTATCTGGACGGCAGCCATATCGAACTGCCAACAGCGTTGGGCGGGTCGGGACTGAACGAAAGCGAGAAGGATATCGAGCTGTCATATGTGGTGCAGAGCGGGCCGCTGAAGAACGTCGCCGTACGCTTGCGACATGCCTGGTACCGCAACGACTTCGCCCCGGCGGCGTCGTTCCGCGATGACAACGAGCTGAGGGTGAACATCGACTACACGCTGGCGTTGTTCTGATGAAATGGGCCCCCGCCTGATGCGGGGGCTTTTGTTTACGGGTGTGGGCGCGAGCTTGCTCGCGAAAGACCGCAAACAGTCTCGGAGCACCCAGCTCAACGGATTTCGAAACAACTCAAGAAAGCCGCCGCACCACTACCTCAAGCAGCACCTCGGCGCCGTCAATCAATGCTGTGTCATCGGTGTGTTCCCGTGGGTTGTGGCTGATGCCACCACGGCTGGGCACGAAGATCATTGCCGTCGGAGCGATGCGGGCGATCATCTGCGCGTCATGGCCGGCGCCGGAGGTCATGCGCCGGTGACTCAGGTCCAGGCGTCGGGCGCTGGCCTCGATGGCGTCGGCCAGCCCCGCGTCGAACACTACCGGCTCGAAGCGCACCAATTGCTCACGACTGACGCTGACACCCTCTTCTTTCGCCAGCCGATCAAGCGCCTCGACAAAGCGCTGCTCGGCCTGATTTCACACGCGCTCGCCTTGCCGGGCATTTCGGAGTTGACCGGCTGTGCTAGCCGGGGTGCCCATCCACCCGCGCCCGCATCAACATTGGTCCATAACCCCGAACGAACAAGCCAAACGCCAGCGCCCAGCACAACGCCGCCAACCCCAGCCCGGCCGGCGTATTCAACGGCACCAGGAACACCCGCGAGACTCCGGCGACATTCAGCAGCACAAACGCCACACTCATCCCCGCCGGCGGCTGCAATGGCCGGCCGGTATGGCCAAGGCTGACCCGGGCGATCATCGCCAGGATCAGCCCGGCCATGGCACCCACCGTCAGGCAGTGCACTGCCAGGCTCGGATTCAGCGTCACGCCGAGATGCCACAGGGTCATGCCCAGGCACGCCAGCACCAGCCAGGCATACGCCAGGTGCAGCGACCACAGCAGCGGCACCCGCCACAATCCGCGATCATGCCAGCGCAGCAGGCGAATGCCGTGGCCCAGGGTCAATCCGGCGAACAGCAGGCCGAGCCACAACGAGGGCGTCAACGCCGGCCCCGCGGCATACAGCAACGCCACCAGCGCCGAAACGCCGAGCAACAGCCAGTCCAGCCATGGCCAGGGTGCGACTGCGGCGGTGCGACCCAGGCCGCGTTGGGTGAAGAAGGGAATCACCCGCCCGCCGATCAGACCCATCATCGCCGCCACCAGCCATAACCCGCCGAGCACGCCCTGGCGCTGCAAGCCGTCGTCGCCGTTGAGCAACCCGGCCACGGCGATGGCGTCCACCAGAGTCAGCAACAACAGCAGCGCCACCAGCGGGTAATTGCGTTGCTGCTTGACCCGCCACAGGCTGCGGCCCATGAGCAGCGCCAGCAACAGCGGAAAGCCCAGTTCCAGCAAGGCCAGCAAGGGCAACGGCAGATTGGCCAGCCAGGCGACCCGCCCCGCCAGCCACAACAACGCCAGCACCCCGAGCGGCTTGCCGCTCACACCCGGCTGGCCGGTCCAGGTCTGCACCGCGGTGAGCAGAAAGCCGGCGACGATTGCCAGGCCAAAACCGAACAGCAATTCATGCCGGTGCCAGGCCAGCCAGCCGCCCGCCGGCTGCCAGTCGAGGCTGCCGCCCAGAGCGATCAGCCACAGCGGCACGGCGATCAACGCCAGCAGGCTGCCACCGAGGAAGAACGGGCGGAATGCCAGGCGCAGCAGTGGCGTGACAGCCAGCGCCTTGTTGCGGTCGATCACTTGCATCGCGGCCTCCGGCTTACCACGTCAGAAAGAACATGCCCTTGGCCAGCAACACAATCACCAGCAAATGGGTGAACACGCTGGCATGAATGAACGTCACCGCCCGCGCCGTCATGCGGCCACTGCGGAACAACCACAGAGCCGTGAGGAAATGCCCGAGCACGCTGACGCCGGCCACGATCTTCAGCGTCAGCAAGGTGCCAAACGACGACTCCCACGGCGCCGCCAGCAACGGCAGATAGCGTTCGCGGACCATCCCCACCCCGGCGCCGAACAGCACCAGCAACACCCAGGGCATCACTTGCCGGGCGCGCTGACCGATGGCGTGTTCGAGCATCATCATCAGCCGGTCGGGCAATTGCCGGCGAATGCTGCCGAGAAACAGCACCTCGAAGAACACCGTGCCGATAAATACCAGCGCGGCGAGCAGGTGCAGGGTCAGTAACAGGGAATAGGTCATGGCGCCCCGGGGGTCAGGCTTCGTGGTCCGCGCAGGCTAACGCGCCGGGGCCGGGCGGCCGTTGACGCCAATCAAGCCGTTGGAACTCGGCGGTCACGCGGCCTTCGATATGTATAACCGCGCCCATTGGAGGGAGCCGCCATGCACAACCTCGAAACCCCGCGCCTGAAACTGGGCGTGTTCCTGCCCCACGACAGCCTCGGCCAGGCGCTGATCGCCGCCGCGCTGCACCGCCAGCACGAAGTCACCGCCGTGCTCGACGACCTCAACCAACTGACCGCCCGCCCCGGCCTGCGCTGCAAGCTCGGCAGCCTCGACTCGGCACCGACGGTGAACCGCGCCATCGCCGGGCTCGACGTGGTGTTCGCCTGCCTCGGCGGCGAGTTGCAGGACGACCTGCCGGTGCAATGCGGCCACCTGATCGACGGCGCCCTGAGCCTGGGTCGCGCCGGCGTGCCAAGGCTGCTACTGATCGGTCATTGGCAATGGCTGGTGGACGCCGACACCGCCGATGACGAAGCCCTCGGCGCCGGCCTGCGCCGCAGCCTGGAGGCCAGCGGCCTGGACTGGACGCTGGTGGAAGCGCCGGCGCTGGTCGACGGTTTGCGGGTCGATGACTTCAGCGGCACGGCGGCCACTGGCAACCCCGACGCCCAGCGCGCCTTCGACTGTGCCGAAGCGCTGATGGACGAAGTACGCCTCGGCCTGCACCGTCATCAATGCCTGCGCCTGCGCGCCCCCAACGGAGGTTAATCCCATGTCCGGACCCGACGCCCTTAGCCAGACCTTCGGCACCGTGCTGCTGGCCATGGCCTTCAGCGCTTTCATCCTGTTCGTGCGCGGCTATCGCCCGGCGGGCGTCAGCGGCCTCTGGTACGACCTGGTGCTGGGCTTCATCGCCTTGTGGCTGGCGCTGTGGCCGGAAGTGATCACCTGGGTTCAGGCCATGACCCTGGTCAGCGGGCTCGGCTTGTTGCTGCAGATCATCGCCACCGCCGCCGGCTGCATTCTCGGCGCGTTGCTGGCCAAGGCCCTGCGGCTGGTGCTGCTGGAACGGCGGCGGCCGCGTCCATCCGCCAGCAAGACGAGCCACCGCCGCCCGCAACGCTGACCGTCAGTCGCGCTTATGATAGTGATTCCTATTTGCGCAAATCCTGTCGGATCATTATCCTCCCGTCACCCGCCGGAGCCCCGGCGGGCTGTGGGGATTGTCGGGCAGCATGAACTGGAATCGAATCGATCTGCGCTGGGCCTATACCGATCTGCTGCTGAGCCTCGGGCGGCGGACCGGTTGCATGCAACTGGCCTATGACGTGCTGCATGACGCGTTCATCCGCTACCTGCTGGCCGACCGCCAGACCCGTATCGACCAACCCAACGCTTACCTGCGCCGCGTCGCGCAGACGGTGTTGATCGACTATTTCCGGGTGAGCGGGCGTTTCTGCTCGCTCGACGAATCCGAGGGCCTGGCTGCGGCCTACGAGTCCGACGGCGAGCACTTTGCCCCGTCCGCCGAACACCTGGCCGACATGCAGCAGCGCCTTGAAGCTCTGCAACGGGTCATCAATTGCCTGCCCGCCCGCTGCCGCGAGGTGTTCTGGCTGGCACGAATCGAAGGCCATCGCCAACCGGACATCGCGCGCATGCTCGGCATCAGCCTCAGCGCCGTCGAACGTCACTTGATCCGCGCCCTGCTTGACCTGCGTGCCGCCCGCGAGAGGCTGATGCCATGAGCAGCGTTCGCGAACAGGCCGCCCGTTGGTTCACCCGGCTGATGCACCTGCCGGACGATCACCCCGAGCGCCAGCGCTTGCGCCAGTGGCTCGACGCCGACCCGCGACATGCCGCCGAGTACCAGGCGTTCTGCGACCTGTGGGGCGACTTTTCTTCCACCGCCAGCACCCAGGCGCTGGCCGGGGAGCTGGAGCGTCAGCACGGTCGGCGCACGGTGCTGCGTCGCGGCGCCTTGGGCCTGCTGGGGTTGCTGGCGGTCGGCCTGACCTGGCGCCTGTTCGGCGGGCGCGGCGAATTCGAGCAGACCTATGTCACGGTAATCGGCGAGCGCCGTCGCGAGCGCCTGCCCGACGGCAGCGAGCTGTACCTGGATGCTGATACCCGCCTGCGCGTGCAGTTCGACCAGGGCCGACGTCAGGTCTGGCTGCTGCAGGGCCAGGCGATTTTCGATGTTGCCCACGAGGCCGCGCGCACCTTCGCAGTGGACGCCGGGCTCGCCCGCGTCAGCGTACTGGGCACGCGCTTCGTGGTGGCGCGGGATGCACGGGAGTTGCGCGTCAGCGTCGAGCGCGGCTCGGTGCGGGTCGACAACGCGCAAGGCGCGCTGGTGCTGAAGGCCGGCCAAGTCGCCAGCACCCTGCTCGACCGCGGGCCGACGCTGCTGCCGATCACCGCCAGCAACGCGTTCGCCTTCGCCCAGGGCCGGCTGGTGCTGGAGCAGGCCAGCGTCGAGGAAATCGCCAGCAGCCTGTCGCGCTATCGCCGCCAACCGGTACGCGTGCGCCCCGGCAAAGGCCGGCCGGCGATCAACGCGGTGGTGCAACTGGACGACATCGAAGGCTTCCTCCAGGCATTGCCGTCCATCGCGCCCATCGAGGTCAGCCACGCCGAGGACGTGACCTGGCTGCGGGCGCTGTGAGTTTTTTTGCAACGGCACATCAGGGATTTCACCCGCCCCTCCGTCAGTGGGTATCCAACACTGACATGAGACCTTCCATGCCCCACGCAACCTTGACAACCCTGGCGCTGGCCGTCGCCCTGAGCATCGCCGGCCAGGCCTGGGCTACACCGATGGATATCGACTTGCCGCGCCAGCCGCTGGCCACGTCGCTGCGCCAACTGGCGGAAACCGCGCAACTGACCCTGGCGGTGGACAACAGCATCATCCCCGACAGCCTGGCCCCCGCCGTGCGCGGCCGGCTCGAACCGCTCGGCGCCCTGGCGCAACTGCTCCAGGGCAGCGGCCTGAACTTCCGCCAGCAAGGCAACACCCTGGTGATCCGCCGCGCCGACGACAGCGCCCTGGAACTGGACGCCACCAACGTCAACGGCCTCGGCGCGACAGAAGCCAGCGAAGGCTCCCACGCCTACGTCAACGGCCCGGCGCGCACCGCCACGAAAATGGCCCTGACGCCCCGCGAGACGCCGCAGTCGGTTTCGGTGATCACCCGTCAGCGCATGGATGACCAGAACCTGCAGAGCCTCGACGACGTGGCGCGCACCACCACCGGCATCACCTACACCAAGCTCGGCACCGACCGTTCGACCTATTACGCCCGCGGCTTCGAGGTCAACGACCTGCAGTTCGACGGCATCCCGAGCAACATCTCGGAAAACTACTCGATGGACGTTATGTCCACCGCCAACATGGCGCTCTACGACCGGGTCGAAGTGGTGCGCGGCGCCAACGGCCTGATGCAGGGCACCGGCAACCCGTCGGCGGCGATCAACCTGGTGCGCAAGCGCCCCACCGCCGACTTTCGCCTGGGCGCCGAACTGGGCGCAGGGTCCTGGGACAACTACCGCGGCCAGGTGGACGTGTCCGGCCCGCTGGACGACGGTGGCCACCTGCGCGGTCGCGCCGTCGCCTACTACAACAGTGCCGACAGCTACCGCGACGGCGCCGGCAAGGACAACCAACTGCTCTACCTGATCGGTGAAATGGACCTGAGCGACAGCACCGTCTGGAGCCTCGGCATGACCCTGCAGCAGGACAACAACAACGGCTACGACTGGGGCGGTTTCAACACCCGCGCCGACGGTTCGTTCTACCCACTCTCGCGCTCGACCTCGCTGGCCGGCAACTGGGCCCACCTGGACCGCAACAACCGGGTGCTGTTCAGCGACCTCAAGCATCACTTCGCCAATGGCTGGGACCTGACCCTGGCCCTCAACGCGGTGTGGTCCGACGCACAGTTCCTGTCCTCGTACCCGGCGCGGGTCAGCGGCAACAACTACCGCCTGGTGGTTTCCCAGGCCGACTACGAAGACCGCCAGCTAGGCGTGGACCTCTACGCCACCGGGCCCTTCAACCTGTTCGGTCGCGAGCATCAACTGATGCTCGGCGCCAACACCCGCAAGGATGATTTCGATGTGGGCATCCATACCGCCCGCAACACACCGACCATCAACATCAATGACTTCGACTACGGCGCCATTCCCGCCCCGGTGCTCAACGCCACCCAGTCCGACTACAACTACGTGCGCCAGGAACGCGGCCTGTACGGCGCCACCCGCTTCAGCCTGAGCGACGACCTGAGCCTGATCGTCGGCACGCGCCTGAGCTGGTCGGACTACAAGGTCAGCAGCCCGGCCACCAACGACCGCTACCGGGAAAACGGCCGCGCCGTGCCGTACGCGGGCCTGGTCTACGACCTCGACCGCCATCACAGCCTCTACGCCAGCTACACCGAGATCTACAAGACCCAGAGTTACTACGGCACCGGCAACCGTCTGCTGGAACCGGTGGAAGGGGAAAACTACGAAGTGGGCATCAAGGGCGAGTACTTCGACGGCGCGCTCAACACCTCGCTGGCGCTGTTCCAGACCGACCTGATGAACATGCCCGAGTCGATCGCCGGGGCGCGGATCTGCGGCGTGACCGGCACCAGCACCTGCTATGAAGAAGGCGGCGAGGTGCGCAACCGCGGGTTCGAGATCGAAGTGTCCGGCCAGCCGCTGGAAGGCTGGAACCTGAGTGCCGGCTACACCTACAGCGACCCGGAATATGTCGCCGGCAACAATAAAGGCAACGACTACTACACGCGCATCCCGCGTCGCCTGCTCAAGGTGTCCAGCGACTACAGCCTGCCGGGTGTGCTCGACCAGTGGCGCGTGGGTGGCGACGTCTATGCCCAGAGCCGCACCTCCACCTCCGCCGCAGCCTACAACATCGAACAAAGCGGCTACGCCCTGCTCAACCTGCACGCCAACTACCAGATCAACCGCCAGTTGAGTGTGCAGTACAACCTGAACAACGCACTGGACAAGACCTACTACCAGTCGCTGCCGACCTCCAATGACTGGGGCGGATTGTTCTATGGGGACCCTCGTAACTTCGCGGTCACACTTCGCTATCAGTATTGATTTGCAGCAACCGGACCCCTCGCGAGCAAGCTCGCTCCTACAGAACGAACGACCCCTGTAGGAGCGAGCTTGCTCGCGAGGCGGCACCAACAAAACCACGCCATGCACAGGGTGGCCTTCATCCGATCCAACACCAGCCACCCCCAACATCGCGTAACATCCAGCAACAGGTTGGCCAGCCAAACGCCAGCACGGCGTGCGCCCAACCCATTGACTCAGCTAAATCCGCGTTCCGCCCTTTCGATATGTATCGAGTACGGGCACAATGCGGATCTTTTTTTGGCCGGCCTTCCCGGAGCCTCGTAGTGATCAAGACACCGTACTACCTCATCGACAAACAAAAGCTGCTGGGCAATATGGAAAAGATTGCCTACGTGCGCGAAAAATCCGGGGCCAAGGCCCTGTTGGCACTCAAGTGCTTCGCCACCTGGTCGGTGTTCGACCTGATGCAGCAATACATGGACGGCACCACCTCGTCCTCGCTCTACGAGCTCAAGCTCGGCCGGCAGAAGTTCGCCGGCGAAACCCACGCCTACAGCGTGGCCTGGGCCGACGACGAGATCGAGGAAATGCTCGATAACTGCGACAAGATCATCTTCAACTCGATCAGCCAGTTGCAGCGTTTCGCCGACGCCTCCGAAGGCAAGGTCCGCGGTCTGCGGGTCAACCCGCAGGTGAGCAGCTCGGACTACCTGCTGGCCGACCCGGCGCGTCCATTCAGCCGCCTCGGCGAATGGGACCCGGTCAAGGTCGAGGCGGTGATCGAGCAGATCTCCGGCTTCATGTTCCACAACAACTGCGAGAACGGCGACTTCAGCCTGTTCGACAAGATGCTCGGCACCATCGAGGAACGCTTCGGCCACCTGCTGCACAAGGTCGAATGGGTCAGCCTCGGCGGCGGCATCCACTTCACCGGTGAAGGCTACGCGCTGGACGCTTTCTGCGAACGCCTCAAGTCGTTCTCGGAAACCTACGGCGTGCAGGTCTACCTCGAGCCGGGCGAAGCAGCCATCACCCAGAGCGCGTCGCTGGAAGTCACCGTCCTCGACACCCTCTACAACGGCAAGCACCTGGCCGTGGTCGACAGCTCAATCGAAGCGCACATGCTCGACCTGCTGATCTACCGCCTCAACGCCAAGCTGGCGCCAAGCCAGGGCGAGCACACCTTCATGGTGTGCGGCAAATCCTGCCTGGCCGGAGACATCTTCGGTGAGTACCAATTTGATCGTCCGCTGGCCATCGGCGATCGGCTGTCGTTCGTCGACGCCGCGGGTTACACCATGGTCAAGAAAAACTGGTTCAACGGCCTGAAAATGCCGTCCATCGTAGTGAAACAACTTGACGGTAGCGTTGAGCTGGTTCGTGAGTTTGGTTTCGAAGACTACCTGTCCAGCCTTTCCTGAGCTGGCAGATAAGGAGAGATAGAGAATTGAAGAAGAACGTTCTTATCATTGGTGCAGGAGGTGTCGCCAAGGTGGTGGCCCACAAGTGCGCGCAGCATAACGATGAACTTGGTCGTATTGCCATCGCGTCGCGCAACATCTCCAAATGCCAGGCCATCATCGATAGCGTCAAGGCCAAGGGCAGCCTGAAACAGCCCGCCGACATCAAGGCCTTCGCCCTGAACGCCCTGGATGTCGAAGCGACCAAGGCACTGATCCGCGAGACCGAATCGCAGATCGTGATCAACGTCGGCTCCGCGTTCCTCAACATGTCGGTGCTGCGTGCCTGCATCGATACCGGCGTGGCCTACCTGGACACCGCCATCCACGAAGAACCGGGCAAGATCTGCGAGACACCGCCGTGGTACGGCAACTACGAGTGGAAACACCTCGAAGAGTGCCAGCAGAAGAACATCACCGCCATTCTCGGCGTGGGCTTCGACCCGGGTGTGGTCAACGCCTATGCGGCACTGGCCAAACAACAGTATTTCGACCGCATTGATTCGATCGACATCCTCGACGTCAATGCCGGTTCCCATGGCAAATATTTCGCCACCAACTTCGACCCGGAAATCAACTTCCGCGAGTTCACCGGACAGGTATGGAGCTGGCAGAACAGCCAGTGGACCAGCAACACCATGTTCGAAGTGAAGCGCACCGACGACCTGCCGGTCGTGGGCTCGCAGAACCTGTACCTGACCGGTCACGACGAAGTGCACTCGCTGTCGAAGAACCTCGACGTGCCCAACGTGCGTTTCTGGATGAGCTTCGGTGAGCACTACATCAATGTCTTCACCGTGCTGCGCAACCTCGGCCTGCTCTCCGAGCAACCGGTGAAAACCGCTGAAGGCCTGGAAGTCGTGCCGCTGAAACTGGTCAAGGCCGTGCTGCCGGATCCGTCCTCGCTGGCGCCGGGCTACACCGGCAAGACCTGCATCGGCGACCTGGTCAAGGGCACCAAGGACGGTCAACCGCGCGAAGTCTTCATCTACAACGTGGCAGACCACGAAGAAGCCTACGCCGAGACCGACAGCCAGGGCATTTCCTACACCGCAGGTGTTCCACCAGTGGCCGCGGCCCTGCTGGTAGCCCGTGGTCAGTGGGACGTGCAACGCATGGTCAACGTCGAGGAACTGCCGGCTGAGCCGTTCCTCCACGCCCTCGACGAAATGGGTCTGCCGACCCGCGTCAAGGACGAGAACGGCGACCGCCCCTGGGCGTGATCCGGTCTGACCGCTGAACACGAAGGGCGCCATTGCGGCGCCCTTTGTCGTTGTTGGGCAGACTAACTGATGACCTTTCCGTTCAGGTCCATCACCGCCCGGAACGCGACACCGTAGGCTGCAAACCCCATCCGGCTCCATTCGGCCCGGTAATCCAGGCTGTCGTGGTGATGACCATGAACGACCTGCTTCGCGCCAAGGGCCAAGGCCAGTTCGTTGATTTCCAGGTAGCCGTAGGGATGGCAGTCTGGCGCCTCGTGACAAACCAGGAGGTCGGCCTTCTCCATCGCCAGGGCAAAATAGTCGTCAGGGTAAATCGCCGAGAGGGCCTGCTGCTGCTTGTTCGACACGATGTCCACATGCTGCGGTCGAAGCGCCAGCCGCTCAAGGTAGTCCTGATAGTTCTGCACGCCCGTTTCCGGATCACCCGGACGCCATACCGCGGACTCGAACGTTCCTCCAAGGCCGGCGATGCGCAGGCCCGCAACCTCGGCGACCCGCCCGTGCAGGTTGCGCTCCGCCAGGCTGTTGCCGTGCAGGTTGTGCCAGAACGCGGGCCTGTCGCTGTCGTGGTTGCCATGGATAAACCAGACCTCCGTCAGATCGAGGATCGGGCGAAGGATCATGTCCAAGGGCAAATCGCACTCGAGGTCCCCGAGGAAAACCACAGCTTCGGGGCGGTGCAGCTTCATAAGCCGGATGACATGCTCGAAGAGGCCGTGCACATCCCCCAGAAACCAGATCGATCCTTCGACGCTTGCTGATCTTTCCATTCACTCACTGCTTCATGTGGGTTGTCGCCCGCGAGTATTCACTAGCCGTGGGTAGACAGCAAAGTGCCAAGATCCCGGCAACCCCGCACAGCAAAGCCCTTGGCTTATACGCATAACGGCAAATACGGGAAATGCTCTGAAAAATCGTTTCAACCCCTTACAATCGCCGTCTTTCAGGCAGAACAACAAGGCCAGTCCATCCATGGCGCTCGACCCACCTACCCTGCTGGTACTCACCACCGTACTCGCCGCCTCGGCCGCACTTTACCTCGCGATCGAATGGCGCAGCGTGCGCGAATCTTCACTGCTGTTCTGGAGCGCGGGATTCGCCACCATCACCGTCGGCTGCACCCTGTCGTTGCTGCGCAGCAACGGCTTTCTGCTGATCGGCATCTGGTTCGCCAACGGGCTGTTGGTGCTTGCCCACTGGTTTTTTCTGCTGGGCGTGTCGCGCTTCACCGACACCCGGCTTTCCCGCGCCTGGTACCTGATCTTCGCCACCTGGCTGGCGCTGTTGGCGCTGCCGGAAAACCAGGCCTGGTCGAAGCTGATGATGCTCGCCAACTCGGCGCTGGTCGGCCTGCTGGCACTACGGGCCAGCCTGCTGCTGCGGCCCCACGGCAAGTCCCTGAGCGTCGGCGCGGTGCAGTTGCGCTACGTGATGCTGATCCATGGCCTGTTCTATTTCATCAAGGCTGGCCTGGCGATCGTGCCCGGCACGCTGATCGACCTTGCCTCCTTTCGCGGCGAGATCATCCAGGTATCGCTGGTCGAGGGCGCAATGGCGATCATGCTGATCGCCCTATCGATGACCGGCAGCGAACGCTACCGCCGCGAACAACGCATCGCCCGCCTGGCCGCCCGCGACCCGCTGACCGCCCTGTACAACCGCCGCGCCCTGGAAATGCGCGCGCCGCGCCTGCTTGATGAAGTGTCCGCCGCCCGCCCCGGCGCCTTGCTGCTGATCGACATCGACAACTTCAAGCTGGTCAACGACCTGTACGGCCATTCCGCCGGCGACCGCCTGCTGGTGGCGCTGAGCGAAATGATCCGCTCGGCCTTGCCACAGGATGCCCTGGCGGCGCGGCTGGGCGGCGACGAGTTCGTCATCCTTCTGGGCAATGCCTCGCGTGAGCGCATCGTCGGGTTGGGCAGCGTGTTGCGCGAGCAATTCCACACCACCGCCAAAGCCTTCGTCACCCCCGAAGCGGTGACCCTGAGCATCGGCGCCAACCTGTTCCAGCACCCACCGGAAAACCTCGCGGCGCTGATCGACCAGAGTGATGCGGCGCTGTATGAATCCAAGCGTGGTGGGCGAGACAGCATCCGCCTGGTGGATTGCACCGAGGGTGAGGCGCAGCTTTGTTGATGTGAGCGCCCTACCAGAACGTCCCGCGTAACGTCAGCATGTGGTTGCGCGGTTCGCCGTAGTAGTTGCCCACCGCCGAAGACCCGACAGTGTTGTAGTAGCGCTTGTCGAAGGCGTTGTTGAGGTTGTACGCCACGGTCCAATGCTCATCCAGCCGATACTCGGCCAAGGCATTCCAGACCGCATAGCCCGCCTGGCTGTACTGATACGGCACCGAGACCTGCTCACCATTCACCACCACGGGCTTGCCCACGCCATCCAGCACCGGCACCCGACCGCTGACGTAGTTGGCGCTCTGCAGCGTGACACCGCCGCCCACTTTCAGATCGTCGAGCACACCCGGCAGGCGGTAGGTCGAGAAGAACTTGAACAGGTGCTTCGGAGTAACGCTGTTGAACGGCGAATCATTGTCGCGACGCTGGTTGTGGTTGTAGGTGTAGCCGGCCAGCACGCTCCAGTCCGGGAGGATCTCGCCGCTGAGCTCCAGATCAACACCCTTGCTGACCACCTTGCCCTGCGCCAGATAGCAGCAGCTACCGCTGAACAGCGCCGCCTCGAACGGATACGACGGGTCTTCCAGGGCTTCGTTTTCGCGCTGGGTGTAATACAGCGAGATCGAGGTGTTGACCGCCCCGCCCCAGAGTTCACCCTTGATCCCGGTTTCGTAGGTCTTGCCGGTCATGGCCTCAACTACCGAGCTGCCCGGTGGCGGGCCGGCCAGTTTGTCCTGCTGCGGCTTGTAGATTTCCGAGTAGCTGGCGAACGCCGACCAGTCGTCGCTGAGGTCGTACACCACGCCGCCGTAAGGCACGACTTTGGTCGGCTCGCGCAGCGGGATATTGGATTGCGTCACCCAAGTGCCGCCGTCGAGTTCGCGGTATTCCTGGTTGAATTTATAGCGATGGGCGCGGGCGCCGACGATCAGGTGCAGCGGGTCGGCCAGGTGCAGGCGCAGCGTCGAATAGAGCCCGTATTGGGTCTGGTCGTTGGGGCTGTAGTCGCGGATCCAGTGCTTGTCGGTCGGCGGGTTCGGCCACGGGGTCGACTCGGGATCGAACACATCGATCGCGCCAAAGGCCCCGGCCAGTTGTGAACTGCCGCGCCATTGGCTGGTGATGCGCTGGTGGTCGGCACCGAGGAGGAATTCCTGCTCGCGGCCAAGCATGTCGAATTTGCCGGAAAGGTTCAGGTCCAGCAGTTGCTGGTCGCTGCGGTAGCGCGCGACGCTGCCGAAGCGGGTCGGGCCTTCGCCGGTGATCGGGTTAAGGCCGCCGACGTTGAACGCACGCTTCTGCAGACCGGCATCCTGGGTGCGGGTGTAGGTCAGGTTGACCTTCCAGGCGTCCGAGAATTCGTGGTCGATCTTGGCGAACAGCTCCTGCGAGCGACCGTCCTGGTAGGCCCAGCTGTCGGTGAGGTTGGTGCTGCGCGAAAGCTTCAGGTCCTCGCCGGTGCTGTAGCGCGGCAGGCCGGCGCTGGCGCCGTTCTCGTTGATGCGGTCATAACGACCGCCGACGGTCAGGCGGGTTTGCGGGAGGATGTCGGCTTCGAGGATGCCGTAGACGCTCGGCAGGCTCGAACTGCGGCCGTCGATAAAGTACTGGCGGTCGTTGTAGGCGGTCACCAGGCGACCGCGCAATTTGCCGTCGAACGCCAGCGGGCCGGTGACATCAAGCTGGGTGCGGTAGTTGTCCCAGGAGCCGGCCGAGGCTTCGACCTTCAACTGGTAGGTGTCCAGCGGGCGCTTGCGCACCAGGTTGATGATCCCGCCCGGATCGCCGGTGCCGCCGAACAGGCCGGACGAGCCACGCAGCACTTCGACGTGGTCGAACTCGGCGAGGTTGTATTCCTTGCTCGAATAGAAACTGCCGGCGGTGGTGCCGAGGGCCATCGGCGCGGCGCCATCGATCTGGATGTTTTCGATCACGAAGCCGCGCGAGGTGTACGCGTAGATCCGCTCGTTGGTGTTGGTGACGGTGATGCCGGGGGTGATTTTCAGGGCATCGGTGAGGTCCACCAGCTTCTGGTCCTCGATCACCTGCTGGGTGATCACCGAGACGGTCTGCGGCGTTTGCCGAAGGCTGGCCGGGGTCTTGGAGCCGGCGCTGATCCGGGTCGGGGTGTAGGACCCGGAGTTCTCGGTCATCTGCCCCATGCCCTGGCCTTCGATCACAGTGGCGCCTACTTCCAGCGCGCCGCCCTGATCGCCTGTCGGGTACATCATCCAGTTGCCGTTGGGGCTGACCAGCGCCACCAGGCCGCTGCCGGCAAGCAAGGCGTCGAGGCCGTCCTTGACCGCGAACGAGCCCTTCAGCGCCGGAGCGCGCTTGCCCTGCACCAGCGCCGGATCGAACGGCAGGGTGATGCCGGCGACCTGGGCAAAGGCGTTGAGGGAATCTTCCAGCGCCCCGGCCGGAAGGTCGTAGTGGCGGGTTTGCGGCTGTTCGGCATGAACCACGCCGACCATGAACGGCAGGCAGGCCGCGCTGCCGAGAATGCCGCGCAGGGCGATGGCCAGGGCGCTGCGGCGCAGCGCGTGAGGATGGGACGACAGGGATGGCATGTACGACAGACTCCATTCGAGTGGGCAGGGTGTTTTCCCTGTCTGTCGAAGGGCGCGACAAAACCCGCAAGACGTTTCGAGAATTTTTCGTATTTCGTTCAGAGCGCGACGACACGGCTCCACAGCGGTGTGAAACGCTGGACACGCACCGGCAGCGAATCGGCAAGGGCCACCAGGGTGCGGTCGATATCATCGAGCTGGAACACGCCTGACACCTGCAAGTCGGCGACTTCCGGATCGCAACTCAGCCAACCCCGGCGATAGCGACCCAGTTCCGCGGTCAGCTCGCCGAGGCGCATGCGCCGCGCCACCAGTTGCCCGCGGGTCCAGGCGCTGGCGTTCATGCTGCTGTGCTCGACACGCTGGCTGCCCGCAGCGGCGATCAGATATTCCTCGCCCGCAACCACACGAATCGGTTCGCCGTCCTGGTGAATCGCGACCACGCCCTCCTCCACTCGCAATCGCGTGCCCTGCGCTTCCTCGCGCACACCAAAGGCGGTGCCGATGGCCTGCAGCCGCGCATGCCGGCTGTGCACCCAGAACTCACGGCGGCCGCCGGGAGCATCGGCGTCCTTGCCGGTGTCGATGAACAGCTCACCCCCGCGCAGCACGATCAGCCGACGCTCGACGCTGAAACGCGCATCCGCCGCGCTGTCGGTGTTGAGCTGCAAGCGGGTGCCATCACTGAGCTGGAAGCGCCGGCGCTCGCCCACTGCAGTGGCGTAGTCGGCGCCCAGTTCGGCCAGCGGTCCCTGGCGCAGCCCCCACCCACCGGCGCTGACGATCACCCCGGCGGCGATCAACTTGAGCACCTGGCGCCGCCCCTGACGGCCCGTGCCCAGGCGCTGCAGCGTGTCCAGCGCCGCGGGCCCCGGCAGGCCCGGCAACGCCGCCAACTGCTGAAACGCCGCCTCGCTGGTTTGCAGCGCGCACCAGGCGGTTTCGTGCAGCGGATCGGCCTGGCGCCAGGCCAGGCAGTCGTGGTGCAGTTGCGCATCAGCGCTGCCCGATTGCAGACGCACCAGCCAGCCGATGGCCTGGTCGAGCACGGTGTCCGGAATGTCCGGCAACGCAGCGGCGTTTATCGTTGCGCCAGGTAGCAATGGCGGATCGCCGTGACCATGTACTTCTCCACCGAACTGACGCTGACGCCCAGGCGCTCGCCGATGTCCTGGTAGCCCAGCCCTTCGAGGCGCGACAACAGGAACGCCGTGCGCACCTTCGGCGCCAGGCCGTCGAGCAAGGCGTCGATGCGTTCGAGGGTTTCCAGCAGGATCAGCCGGGTCTCCGGCGACATCTCTTGCGCCACGGGCAGATGCGCGAGGGTCTCCAGCCAGGCCCGCTCGACCCGCTGTCGACGCACCCGGTCCACCAGCAATCCGCGCGCCACCGTGCTCAACCAGGCGCGAGGCTGGCGCAGTTCCTGAACCTGCTGCGGCCTGCCGAGGATGTGCACAAAGGTGTCGTGGGCCAGGTCGGCGGCGCTGTCGCCATGGCGCAGACGCTTGCGCAACCAGCCCAGCAGCCAGGCATGGTGATCGAGATACATGGCCTGAATGTCGGCCTGCGCGGCGGCGGGAGAAGAAGGAGATGACACGGCGAGCCTCTGCACGACAATCAGATGCATTTGAGAATTCGTCGCATCCTAAGGGAGAGAGGCCAGCCACAGCAACCCCAGAATGCCCTGCAACCCGTCGACTACATGGCCAGAAGCCAGTTGCCCCGCAGCGGCTCGTCTATTATCGGAAAAATCCGTTCGCTCAATTCCTCAGAGTGCCCCGCATGCTCCATCCCCCACGCCTGGCTCGACTTCTCTGCGTATTGAGCCTGGCGATTGCCCTGCCCAGCACGGCAGCCGCCAGTGAAAGCAGCGATGCCCTGGCACTGCTGAGCTGGCCAAGCCATGTCGGCAAGATCGACAACCCGCCAACGGCGATCCTCCTCCCCGAGGCGGTCTACCGGCAAATCCGCGAAATGACCGCGCAGACCCAGAGCGACGGCAGGGAACGCGGCAGTTGCCTGTTCAAGAGCGGCAATGAGGTCAGCCTGAGCCAGATTTTCAAGGGCCAGCAATTCTCCATCGACATGGGCGAGTACCTGAGTTCATGCCCACAGTCCTCCCTGTCCGGGATCATCCATACCCACCCTGAAATCGACCGCAATGCAACCGACATCGGCTATCGCGCCGCGCCCTCGCTGGATGATTTCGTCAACTTCGGTTTCAGCCGCTTCCCGGCCAGCATCATTGCCCACAAGGACTATGTCTGCGCGATGTTCAAGTCGCCGCAGAAGAAAGACTTCGCGCTGACCAAGGCGATCTACGACCAGTACTCGCCGCAACTGGTGAAGAGCTTCGTGCTCAACATGCTCGCCGAGGACGCTCCCGCGCCAGGCCAGTCCACCGTCGCCAACCTGCGGGCGGTCGGCGCGGCCATGGGCATGTGGAATCAGTTGTTCTACTGCGGCCGCAACGGCGGCTCGTTGACCCGCATCCTGCCTCGCGACACCTCGACCAGCATGAACCGCCTGGTGTTGGCGACCCAGGGCCTGGTGCTGGCCGAGTACTTGTCCGGCAACTATCCCTATTCCAAGCCGACCTTCCTCTTCGCCCCCAACGATCAAGCCGAACTGGCCCGATACCTGAACCGGGCGATAGGCCAGAAGACCGGCACTGATTTCAGCAGACTGGATGCCCGCCAGACGTTCGAGAAAGTCCTCGAACTGCACTGGGTCGACAGCTACGCCATCTCCGCCACCGCCAGTTCCTTCTCGGTGCCGAGTCGCAAGGACGACGGACTCGCCTACACCTTCAGTTGCACCCCCGCGCTGTGCACCCTGGTCACCAACCGCAGCTTCTACGCCTTCGACGCCAAGCGCGACCATACGGTGGCGGCCTATGTGCCGAACGACAACGGCTACGACTCGGTGATCAACCTGTCGGCGGACGAGCGCGTGCGGTTCCTCGCCGTGTATTCCAACAAGTCCTCCATGAAATACCTGGAGCACAAACGCGACCGGGACGACTGGGTGCCAGTGGCCGGCAGCGGTCTCTGGCGCTTCGAGGGTGGTCAGGTGGAAGGCGATATCAAGGATGGCCGTATCAACGGCCCGGTGATCGTGCACCTGGATGACGGCCGGGTCTTCAAGGGCACGGTCGGGCGCAATTTCGACCTGACCTTCGGCGAACAGATTCGCTGACGACGTTGTGCAGCCGAGGCCGCACAACGCCGCCAACCCTCCTCAGAAGCGGTACTTCGCCGTCAACAGGTAGTTGCGCGGATCACCGACAAAGTTGCCGCCGGTGGTGGTGATGATGCTGTAGTAGTAATCACGGTCGAACACGTTGTTGGCGTTGACGCTGACCGTGAGGTGGTCATCGACGTCGTAGCTGGCGAACAGGTCGGTGACTGCGTAGCCGCCCTGGTCAATGCCGTCGCTGGTGTAGATGTCGCTCTGCACATGCAACCCACCGCCGACGCGCCAGCGGTTCAGGTCACCGGGCAGGCGGTAGCTGGTGGCCAGCTTGAACAGGTTCAGCGGCAGGTTGGTGGCGTAGCGATCGGCGCTGGAGGTGGTGCCGATCGGCGCGAACTGCGAGGCCTTCATGTGGCGGGCATCGTTATAGGTGTAGCCGGCGGACACCTGCCAGTCCGGCAGCACTTCACCGCTCACTTCGAGCTCGACGCCGCGGCTGCGCACCTCGCCGGAGGCGGCGTAGCAACCGGACGGTTGGTCAGGGCACAGGCCGCTGTCCAGTTGCATCGGCAGGTTCTCCAGGTCGATCTGGAACAGCGCGACGCTGGCGTTCAGGCGGCCATCGAAGTATTCGCCCTTGAGGCCGATCTCGTAGTTGCTGCCGGTCTGCGGATCAAGCAGGCCGCCGCTGGCCAGCGCGTAGTTCTGCGGGTTGAAGATGCGCGTCCAACTGGCATAAGCGGTGTAGGTGTCGTTGAGGTCGTAGGTGAAACCCAGGTACGGGGTGAACTCGCGGGTGGCCTTGTAGCCGTCATTGCCGGTCCAGGTGCCGGAGTGCGTGGTGACCTGGTATTCGTACCAGTCCAGCCGCCCGCCCAATGCCATCTTCAGTTGCTCGGTCAGGCTGAACCGCGCGGTGACGTAGGCGCTGGACTGGTCGATCTGGCCATCGCGGGACCAGGCCCTGACGGTTTGCGGTTTGGGAACCGCCTTGCCATTGAAGGCCAGCGGATCGAATTCGTATTCGAATCCGAGCGGCCAGCCACCAGGGCCGTCATCGATATCCTGCTGGCGGTAACTGCCGCCGACCACCAGTTCGTGGGTGCGGCCGAACAGGCTGAACGGTCCGCTGACATAGCCGTCGAGGCTGGTCTGGGTGTTTTCGTAGTGGTAGGCGCCGACGCCGAAACCCATCACCCGCGACGCTTCATCCGGGCGATAGAGATAGGTGCCGAGCATGTCCATTTCGCTCTTCACTGCGGTGGCGGCCAGCTTGGCGGTCCAGTCGTCGGCGAAGCGGTGGGTGATGTCGGCGAAGACGCTGGTGCTCTCCTTGTCCCAGTACGACCAGCTCGGGCTCATGCGGCTGGAGCGGGAAATGTCGAGAAAGCGGCCGTCCGGCTGGGTGCCGCGACCGTTCCAGTCGGCGCCGGGGTTGTTGTCCTGGCTCCAACTGGCGCCGAGGCTCACCCGGGTGTCCTCGCTCAGGTCGGCTTCGAGCACGCCGTAGACCAGATTGCGCTGGGTTTTGTAGTCGTCGATGAACGAGTGTTTGTCCTGGAACGACACCACGGTGCGCCCGCGCAGGCTGCCGCTGCTGTTCAACGGACCACTCAGGTCCAGCTCGGTGCGGTAGTTGTCCCAACTGCCGGCGCCGGCGGTGATCGAACCCTGGAAGGTATCGGTGGGACGCTTGCGGATCAGGTTGATCGAGCCGCCCGGCGAACCGGCGCCCTCCATCAGGCCCGCCGCGCCGCGCACCACTTCGACCCGGTCGTACATCGACAGCAGACCGGTAGACAGGCTGCCTTCCTCGTACTGCACCGGGATGCCGTCGACCATCAGGTTGTTGAGTTGGAAGCCACGGGAGTTGAAGCGCTCGCGCTCGCCGCCCCACTTGGTGAGGGTCAGGCCCGGGGTGTATTTCACCGCGTCGCCCAAGGTGGTCATGGCCTGGTCGTCCATGCGCTGGCGCGAAACGACGCTGACCGACTGCGGCGTTTCCCGTGCCGATAAATTCAGCTTGGTGCCGCTGCTCATGCTACCGGTGGTGTAGGAACCGGTGTTCTCGCTGGTGGCGCCGAGGCCGCTGGCGTTGACGCTGGTGGCGCCCAGTTCCACCGCGCCGCTGTTGGCGGGCGCCGGAGCGGACACCAGATAACTGCCGTCGCCAGACGTCTGGATCTTCAGCCGGGTGCCGCGCAGCAGCCGTTGCAGCGCCTGTTCCACGCTCAACTCACCGCTCAGGCCGGGCGCCTGCAGGCCCTCGGCGCTGTCGGTGGCGAACAGGATGCGCGCGCCGGTCTGTCCGGCCAGGGCGTTCAGCGCCTGGTCCAGGGGTTGTGGCGGCAGGTTCACGGCATGGCGGACATCCTGGGCGTGCAGCGCGCAAGACAGGGTAATGCCTGCGGTGAGCAGCGACAGACGGCTCAGCCGCGAGCGGCGCGAAGATGGATTGGTGCTCATTTGACTCCCCAATGACACGATCAAAAGTGACGTTCACAGGGAGTGGCGAATGAGCACCGGCACATGTTGAGGTCTGAAATGAAAAATATTCTCTTTTCCGTTAGCGAGCCTTGATCGACACGCTGCCATCGGCCGCGCGGCTGACACTGATCGGCAGGATCGACGGCAGCAGGTCCAACAGCGGTTCCACCGCGTCGCTGTCGAATTCGCCGGAAACCCGCAACTGGCCAAGCCGTGGATCGACCAGGCGAATCGGTGCCTGGCGGTAGCGTTGCAGGTCGGCGATCACCTCGCGCAGCGGCGTGCCATCGAAACGCAGCTTGCCCTGCTGCCAGGCGATGGCCCGGCCCGGGTCGATGGCGCTGAGCGTTCCCGCTTGCGCAGCGCTCGCCAGCCATTGTTGCCCACCGTGTACGCGGCGCGGCGCAGCGCCCTTGGCGGACACTTCCACCTCGCCTTCGATCACCGCGACCGCGACGCCGCGGCTGTCGCTGCGCACGTTGAACACCGTACCGATATCGCGCACCGCAACGCCCTGGCTGCGGACGATGAACGGCTGCGGCCCGTGGGCCACGGTAAAGGTGGCCTCGCCTTCCAGCAGTTCGAACTGGCGGCTGCGCAGGCGGTGCTCGATGCGCAAGTGAGTGGCGCTGTTGAGCCTGATCGCGCTGCCGTCAGCCAGTTGCAGGCTGTCCCGCGTGCCGACCGGGGTGCGGATGTCATCGCGGTACAACGCCGGATCAAGCAGCCACAGGCCGCCGGCCAACAGCAACAGGGACAGGCCGCCGCCCAGCGTTTGCTTGCGTCGGCGCTGACGCGCAGTCTGCGCCTTCGCCTCGGCCAACAGGGCCTCGCGGGACGGCACACGGTTGCGCAGCGCTTGCTCGAAAGGCGCCAGCGGGTCGGCGTCCGGAATCTGTTCGGGGGGGTCGCCGGGCTTCATTTCGTCACCAGCGCCCGGCGTGCCGGTTCCCAGTCACGAACAATGGCTTGCATGGCACGGGCGAAATGCTGGGTGACCATGTTCAGGGAAATGCCCAGCTCGGCGGCGATCTCCCGCTGCGCCATGCCATGGATGCGGTGCAGCAGGAACACCTGCCGCGCCCGTGCCGGCAGCGCGTCGATGATCGCCAGCAGAGCGTGCAGTTGCTGCTCGAAATCCAGGCTGGCGGCGCCGTCCAGGTCGTGGACGTACCAGTCGGGGACGTCCGGGGTGAAGTCGATCCAGGTGTTGCGGGTGCTGTCCGCCCGACGGCGATCGATGGCCTTGTTGAAGGACACCTTGCGCAGAAAGGCGAACGGCAGCTTCACCGGTTGCTGCGGGGGCTTCTCCAGCAATTGCACGCACACCTCATGCACCACCTCGCGGGCGAACTGGGAACCCTGGAAGCGCCGCCGGATGTAAGCCACCAGGTCGTCGTAATGCAGGGCCAGCGCGCCGATCAGTTCGGGATTGGACGAGGATTTGGTCATGGCGGGAGGTGTGCGAATGAAAGTGAGTCGCATTATAAACATGGCGATTTGATTGCCAAGGACTGTTATTGCGACGACGCTGGCCTCACACCCAGAACAACTCCCCCACCAGCACCACCGCCAACACCACCATCACCCCGCCCGACAGCCGCCCCATCATCCGCGCCGCCGCCGGCCGGGTTTTCAGCGCGGCGCTCGCGCCCAACCCGACCATCGAGTACACCACCGCGCAACTGGCGGTGTAGACCAGGCCCAGCGCGGCGATCTGCACCGGCACGCTCCAGCTCGCCTGGGCACTGGTCCAGGGCGGCACGAAGGCGAGGAAAAACAACAAGCCCTTGGGGTTCAATCCGCTCACCAGCGTGCCGCGCAGAAACTGCCCGGTTCTGCTGACACCGTCCGCATCGCTGGCGCCCGCCTGTGGCAACGGCGGGTTCTGCAACAGGCCAATCCCCAGCCAGCCCAGGTACAGGGCGCCGACCACCGTCAGGCCGGTGATGAACGCCGAACTGCTGGCGCCCAGCACGGCAAAGCCAGTGGCCACCGCCAAGGTCAGGGCCAGATAGCCCACCAGCAAACCGAAGACCGCCGCCATCACGCCCCTGCCGCGCACACCGGCGGCAATCGCGTAGGCCCAGTCCGGGCCGGGAATCACCACGAAAATCATCGAAAACGCCCAGAAGGCCCATAACGTCGTACTGCTCATTCGCTCGCCCCTATCCGTGCAGTGAAAGACCCTTGATCGCCTTGTCCACGGCCTTCTTCGGCCCGCGCAGGGCCAGGCCCACGAGATTCAGGTTGGCGGGGTCCTCGGCAAGGAACACTTCGCGGTTGGCGGCGTCATGGCCGGTGGAGAACATCGCGAAGACGTACGGCGACATCGTCAACTGCCGCTCCAGCCCGGCGCGGTGGGTTTTCTGCAGGCCGGCAAGATCGGCCTCGAAGATCATCATCGGTTGGCCGAACAGGTTGCCGTACTGACGGCCGTCGGCATCGACATAGGGCTGGCCCATGACCTCCGGCGCCGCCGCGGCGATGCCGGTGGAGAGGAAGGCGACCACATTCAGGCGCTGCCAGGTGGCGAGGTCATTGCGCACGACAATGACGACTTTCGTATCGAACATCGGAAACTCCAGATCAAAGCTGAGGCGCCATGATCGGAGTGGGAGGCAGGTTCAGTCTGTAAGGTTTGTGCACTGTTTCCGATAAGCCGCCGGGGTCATGCGGAACGCCCGGCGAAACCACACGCCCAGGTGGCTCTGGTCGGCGAAGCCCACTTCGGCCGCCACCTCCACCGGCGCCATGCCCTGCGCCAGCAACGCCCGCGCCGCGCGCAGGCGCAGGCGCACCAGATAGGCGTGGGGCGATTGGCCAAAGGCTTTCTTGAATTGCCGGGTCAGGCGGAAACGGTCGACGCCGGAATAGGTCGCCAGCTCTTCCAGGCTGACGTCCTGGGCCATCTGCGAGTGGAGAAAATCCCGCGCCCGCTGCAGCTCCAGCGGCGAATCGCGGCGCAGCGACGGCGCCTTCAGGTACAGGTGACGGGACAGCCTGGCGAGCAACTGGTCCAGGCCCTGGTCGCGGGCCAGCCGGCCCTCGTTCTGGTGGACGGCGAGAAAGGCCTGCTGGATCGCGCCGATCAACTGCGCATCGTCGGTCAATGTGTGGTGGAACGCCGCCTGCAGCGCCGAGGCATCGCCCAGGCCAAGCCGCTCGGTCATGCCCGACACGTAGGACTGCGGCAGGTAAAGCATGGCGTAGGTGAAGCCTTCCTTCTCCGGCGCATGGCCGTCGTGAACCGCGCCGGGCTCGATCAGCATCGCCCGCCCCGGCGTGCTGACATGCAGCGAACGATTGCAACTGAACTGCTGCACGCCCTGCTGGGTGATGCCCACCAGCATTTCGTCGTGGTCGTGGGGATCGTAGGCGTGACCCTGGAAATGCGCGTGCACACTCTCGATGCCGGTTTCCTGGTCGCGGCGCATGCGAAGCCAGTCGCTGGCGGAGGTAGTGCTTGCATCAACGCTCATAAAGACTCGTCAGGGGTTGAATGTCGGGCCGCGAGTCTGGACGATGAACTTCGACCAGACCCTGTCAGAGGAAAACAAAATGGACGCAGGAAAAATCCAGCCACCAATCTATCTGGATGACCTGGCGGTTGGCGATGTTTTTGTCAGCGACCACTATCCGCTGGACGCCGAAGAGATCATCCGCTTTGCCCGTCAGTACGATCCGCAGCCCTTCCATACCGACCCGGAGGCGGCACGCGACACCTTCTTCCAGGGCCTTGCCGCCAGCGGCTGGCACACCGCGGCGCTGACCATGAAACTGCTGGTCGCCAGCTTCCCGCTGGGCCGCGGCGTGATTGGCGCCGGAGGGGAAATCAGTTGGCCCCAGGCGACCCGGCCGGGGGATGTGCTCAAGGTCACCAGCACCATTCTCGAGATCAATCCATCGCGTTCGAAGCCGGACCGAGGAATGGTGCTGGTGCAATCGATCACCAGCAATCAGCGAGATGAGGTGTTGCAAAAGCTGACGTCAAAGGTGCTGTGCTTCAAAAGCTGATGCCCCACCCACCCACCCACCCACCCCGTAGGAGCGAGCTTGCTCGCGAAAATCGCCAGCACGCACGCTTCCACGGAGCCCTCAGCACTTCACGCCAACATCCACCTGCCGCGCCAGATACCGCTCGCGCAACCTGTCGAACCCGAGGTTGTACAGGTAGGTGTACGGCAGCAGGAACACCAGCAAGCCCACTTCCATCAGGAACGCCTCGACCAGGCCGATGGACAACCACCACGCCGCCATCGGCACCACCGCCAGAATCAGCCCGCCTTCGAAACCGAGGGCGTGAAGCATGCGGATCAGCGGTGTGCGCTGGAAACCGACGCGGTTTTGCAGCCGGTCGAACAGCACGTTGTACAGCATGTTCCACAAGGTCGCGGTCACCGAGATCGCCAGGGTCAACAGACCGGCGCTCATCAGCGGTTTGTCCATCACCAGGGCGATGGTCGGCGCACACAGCAACAAGGCGAAGAATTCGAAGCCGAGCGCGTGGACGATGCGCTCGGTCAGGGTCTTTTTCTGCAGCATTTCTAATCTCCCGACGTTTGAACCTGGCCAGCATATGACCTACATTTATGCACCTCAACCACCAACTTCCTAACGTACGGTTGCATATATGAAACGCCTGGAATGGGACAACCTGCATGTGCTGCTGGCGGTGGTCCGCAGCGGCAACCTGAAACGCGCGGCCCAGCGCCTGCGCTTGAGCACCGCCACGCTGTCGCGGCGCCTCGATGCGCTGGAAGAACAACTCGGCGGACAACTGCTCGAACGCACCTCGACCGGCTGCTTCGCCACCGCCTTTGGCCAGCGCATCGTCGGCTGGGCGGAACAGATGGAGGGCGCGGCCAACGAAGTGCTGCGCGAAGCCGATTCGCCGGAGACCGTGGAAGGCACGGTGCGGGTCAATGCCGATGAATGGCTGTCGTTCCTGGTGACCGCCCTGCTCGCGCCGATCCGCACCCGTTACCCGCTGCTGGGCATGGAAATCCTCACCACGCCGTTCCCGGTCAACCTCACCCGGCGCGAGGCCGACCTGTCGCTGCGCTATGCCCGGCCGGACGCCACCGACCTGATCGCCGAGCCGCTGGGGGAGATCGAATTCGCCCTGTATGCCTCCAGTAGCTACGCCGCGCAGAAGCGCGAAGCACTGGCGGCGCGCGCCTGGGCCGAGCTGGATTTCGTCGGCCTGGATGAATCACGGATGGACCAGACCATGGAAGCCTGGTGGGAACGTCTGGACGGCGCGCCGGCGCCGTGGCTGCGCTGCAATCACACCTTGGGGATCTACGACTGCGTGATTGCCGGTGGCGGCATCGGCATCGTGGAAAAACGCACCGCCCGCCTGACCCCCAGTCTGGAACTGGTGATGGATGTGCCCGAACTGAGCCGCGAAGTCTGGCTGTGCACCCACCGTTCGATGCGCGAAAGTGCGCGGATCAAGTCAGTGCGGGACTTCCTCGTCGAGACCTGGCCGCATCAGGAAGGGGTCGGGCTGTGTGGTAATCCGTTCGCGCCGCCGGCCACTGCGAGCTGAGCAGGTCGTCGATTTGCCGCATGCACTTACGGCGCTCTCGCGGGAGCTGGCGCTGCAACGGTTGTGTCCTCGTTGCGCCCGCCCGCCAACCAGCCACGGGGCCACAGGCCGAAGGCGCGGGGCGGCCTGTATTTGGTGGCGGCGTCGATGTCCTCGAAATCGCGGGTTTTGACCAGGGGCGGATTGCCAAGGTACAAGCGGCCGTAGAGATCCTGCTGCAGTGTCTCGCTCATTCTGAATGCTCCTCTTCCACGGGATGCCTGAAACGAGCCCGCTCGGCTCAGTGCTCTCGCCTCGGCGAAACCGATGACGCAGCGACGCCCCGCCCCACCCGCCACCCAGCAGACGCCTCCGAGTAACAGTCCCAGCAGTCCGTAGAGGCTCCAGCCAAGCGTGAAGCCGACGCTGGAAATCAAGGAGGCGCCCACCCCCACCGAGACCATTCTGGCGAGCGCCAGCAGGACGGGAATGAGCGAAAAGAGGCGTACTTTCCAAGACGTCATAAATAGAGGCTCATTAGGCCGAAGAACGGTAAAAAAGATCTTCCCCGCCGTGATAACGGCCTACCTGTGCCCCGCCATCACCACCCATGACGCCACGGCACAAATGATGTGCCGCCCGCCCGGATACCCCGCCCGCCTCGCGTGCCGCAGAGTAGACGCCACGAACCGCAGCGCCCGAGCGCTGCACCGGGGCCATAACCACAACGTCCAGCCCCTCGCGCCCAACGCCTCCACAAAAACCAGAACCCCGGCGACGGCTTGCTGCACCTCTCGCGATCCAACCCGGAGAACCACTATGCGCACCACCTCGAGCACGGGATTGCACCCCGGCATCCTCACCCTCGCCATCACCGCTTTCGCCATCGGCGTGGCGGAATTCATCATCGTCGGCATCCTGCCGTCGATCTCGGCAGCCTTCGATATTTCCCTGGCCAGCGCCGGCAGCCTGGTGGGGCTCTACGCCCTGGCGCTGGCGATCGGCACGCCATTCATCGTCATCGGCCTTGGCCGCTTCCCCCGCAAGACGGTGCTGTTGAGCCTGATCGCGGTGTTCCTGGCCGGCAACCTGGTGTCGGCCCTGGCGCCCAATTACCCGGTGCTGCTGTTCGGCCGGATCATCACCGCCCTGGCCCACGGCAGCTTCTTCGCCATCGGCGCTACCGTGGCCGCCAGCCTGGCCCGGGAAGGCCAGGCCAGCAAGGCGATCGCGGCGATGTTCGCCGGCCTGACCCTGGCGATGGTGATTGGTGTCCCGCTGGGCAGCTACCTCGGTAACGCCCTGGGCTGGCGCCTGCCGTTCTACGCCGTGGCGCTGCTGGCCTTGCTGGCCCTGCTCGCCACTGCCGCCTGGCTGCCCCGGCAACCGGCCGGCAACGCCGGCAATGCCCTGGGCCAACTGGCCGCGCTGGGCAGTCCGGCGATCTGGGCGATGATGCTGGTCACCGTGCTCGGCTTCGGCGCCAGCTTCTCGGCTTTCACCTTCATCACCCCGATCCTCACCGACATCACCGGCTTCTCGGCCACCGGCGCCAGCGCCCTGTTGCTGGTGTTCGGCGTGGCGACCATGCTCGGCAACCTGCTGGGCGGCCGGATGTCCGACAGCCTCGGCTGGGAACGCAGCCTCCGCCTGTTGTTCGTGGCACTGGCGCTGACCCTGGTGGCGCTGGCCCTGGCGCTGCCGTACAAATCGCTGATGGTGGTGACGGTGTTCATCTGGGGCGTGGTCGCCTTCGGCATGACCCCGGCGTTCCAGACCGGCATGCTTTCCACCGCCCGCCTGCACACACCGGGCGCCGTGGACTTCGCCTCGGGGCTGAACATTTCCGCGTTCAACCTCGGTATCACCCTGGGTGAGCGGGCCGGCAGCCTGCTGGTGGAAAGCGGCCAACTGGCCCTCACGCCCTGGGCCGGGGTCACCGCCGCGCTGCTGGTGCACCTGCCGCTGGCGTGGCTGCTGTGGCGCCGCCGCCAGGTCAGCCTGCAGGCCTGCTGATCAGAGAATGCTGCGAATGGTCCCGCCCTCGACACGCATGGCCATGCCGTTGAGGGCCGGCGACGCGGCCAGGTGCAGCACGCTGCGGGCCACTTCCTCGGGCTCGATCATGCGGCGGATCAGCGAGGTGGGTTCGGTCTGGTCGAAGTAGTCGGCCACCACCTGCTGCGGGCTGATGCCCTTTTCCTCGGCGATTTCCGCGTGATAGTGCTTCACCGCGTCGGTGCTGGTCGGCCCCGGCAGGATGCTGTTGACCCGCACCGCCGTGCCCTTGGTCAGTTCGGCCAAGGCACGGGAGACACCGAGCAGGCAGGATTTCATCGCCCCGTAGTGAACCATCCACGGCTGCGGCTTGACCCCCGACTCGCTGCTGATGAACACGATCGAGCCCTCGCCCGCCGCCAGCATGTCGGCCATCAACAGGCGGCTCATGCGCACCGCAGTCATGACGTTGACGTCGAAATAGCGAAACCACTGGGCATCGTCAGTCTCGAAGAAATCCCGCACCTCGAAGATGCCGACGCAGTTGATCAGGTAGTCCACCCGACCCTGGCGCCGGGCGAAGTCAGCCAGGTCGTCGGCGACACCCGGCTGGGTCAGGTCGCCGGCCATGCCGGCGCAGTTCGGGCCGAGTTCCCGGCAGGCCTGGCCGACCTGATCCTCGGTCAGGCCGCTGATCACCACCCTGGCGCCTTCAGCGAGAAAGCACTGGGCGATCGCCCTGCCGATGCCGGTGGCACCGCCGGTGATCAGGACGTTCTTGCCGGTCAGTTGGTAATCCATGGTGTCGCGCCTCTTGTCGTTGTTATCGGCACGAATCTATTACGGATCGACACACCGGGCGTATTCACTTCCCGCGTAAACAGAATTCGCCAAAAACCGCTACGACTTGACCTCACAACTGTTGTTCCCGGTCAGTGGCTGGTGGGAAAGGTGGCGGATTTCTACCCTAGGCTTCGTACAAAAAGTGCCTGCGCGACGATCATGCTGCGTTGAAAACAGGCTCGCCTGATCGCCGCTCGGCGACTTTTCGTACAAACCCTAGCGTCGCGCTCAACGCGCTTCCTTCCACTCTCAAACAAGAAAGGTCTTCGATGAAAATCTTCATTACCGGCGCCTCCGGCTACATCGGCGGTTCCGTTGCCAAGTACCTGGCCGATGCCGGGCACGAGGTCACCGGCCTGATTCGCGACCCCGCCAAGCGTGATGCCCTGCAGGCACTGGGCATCCGCCCGGTGCTCGGCACCCTGGACGACGCCTTTATCCTCACCCGCGAGGCGCAGGCCGCCGACGCCGTGGTGCACACCGCCGACTCCGACCACCTCGCCAGCGTCGAGACCTTCATCAACGCCCTGCGCGGCAGCGGCAAGGCGTTCATCCACACCTCCGGTTCCAGCGTGGTCGGCGACGATGCCCGTGGCGCCTATGAACGCGAGGCGATCTTCACCGACGAGACGCCATTCGAGCCCATGGACATCCGCCGCGACCGCGTGGCGATCAACCAACAAGTCCGCCGCGCCGGCGTGGAAGACGGCATTCGCGCCGTGGTGTTCTGCCCCACCATGATCTACGGCGACGCCCTCGGCCTGCCGACCGCCAGCGACCAACTGCCGAAACTGCTGGCGAAATCACGCCAGTTCGGCGCGGGTGCGTACCTTGGGGCTGGCGTGCATCGCTGGTCCAACGTGCATATCGAAGACCTCGCCGAGCTGTACCGGTTGGCGGTGGAAAAAGCGCCGTCGGCGTCGTTGTTCTTTGCCGAGAACGGTGAGGCGTCGTTTATCGAGATCGCCACGTCGATCAGCCATGCGCTGGGCTTCGAAGGCCGAATCGAAAGCTGGCCGGCGGATGACGCCATTGCCGAACTGGGCGACTGGGCACGCTTCGCCATTGGCTCCAACAGCCGGGTGCGGGCGGTGAATGCCCGGCAATTGCTGGGCTGGCAGCCGCGGCGGGAGTCGATTCACCAGTGGCTGCGCAGTACCGAGGTGCTTTGGTAGGGTCACCGCGTCCTTGAGATCGAGCGCCGCATGTGCGGCGCTCAATTTCAAGGGCAACGGGGCCACGTCGACCTCACTTCCACCAATACTCCACCTGCACCCCGAAATTCCCGCCATGCAGCGCGCGGCCAAATGCCCCGCTGTCGGACAGCGCCGAGCCCGCCGCGATCTGGCTGGCCGCCCGTTGCGCCGCTTCGTTCCACTGCGCCCAGGTGTAATACAGACGAACCTCCGGCCGCTTCCAGAAGCCCGGGCCCTTGGGTGACCAGGTCGGTGCCACGGTGAATTTGGTCAAGGTGCGGGTGCCGCCCGCGGCGTCGATCTGGTCGCGGCCCAGTTCGGTGATCAGCTTGAACTGCTCGCTCAGGGCATACACCGGACGCACACCCAGCGACAGCCAGTTCTGGTCGTCACCCCGCGGGCGCTTGTCCTGCTGGTAGACCACCTGGAACTGCCCGCCAAAACGCGGCGTCACTTGCCAGTCGAAATACTCCACCACCCGCCAGCTCTGGTTGTCGCGGTCCAGGGTCGGGTCGCCGGTGTAGCCCAGCGCGGTGCCCGGTCCGCGGCCGTATTGCACGGCGAAGGTGTTGAGGCCGCCGAGAAAACCCTTTTGCTTGTGCTGCAGCGCCACCGACCAACCGCTATGGCCGTCGTGGCTGTCGGGGCGTTGCAGGTAGCTCAGGCCCAGTTCGATCTCGCCGCCCGGATTGCTCTGGAAGCCGCCGACATTGACGTCATGCCGGTTGATATAGGGTTCCTGAAACAGGTTGTCCTTGCGCGAGAACACGTAGCTGTATTTCAGGTCGCCGATGGCCACGTCATCGAAGCCGAAGCCGGTGGCGCTCTGGTTCCAGTAGAAGTAGTCGGAGATATGGATGTCGTTGCGTCGGTAGTAGCGGCGCCCGGCCCAGAACGAGCCGCCATTCAGGGCCGGCATGTCGCGCCATTGCGCGTACAACTGGACCATCCGCGAGTAGCCATGCTCGCCACGAAACTGCAGGTCGTGGCCATAGGCGTTGAACAACTGGGCCATGCCTTCGACGCCGAGGGTCGAGCCGTCGCCTGGCTTGATCAGGTCCTGGGCCAGTTGCAGTTCGGCAAGCTGCTCGCATTCGTTGCCCAGGCGGTATTTGGACGGCGCGCCGGGCAATTGGAAGCAGCGTTGCGGGCCACCGCCGTCGGCGCCGCCAATGCCGCTGCGCAGGTAGCCGGTGAACGCCAGGGCGCTGGCCGGCACGGGCATCAGCAGGCTGGCCAGGGTCGTGCCGGCCAGCAGGTTCAGGGAAATACGCTTCATGGTTTTGCTCCGCTCGTTGTTGTCGTTGTTGTGCGGGCGATCGGAAACAGCGGGCGACAGCCATCCCTGGCGAGCGCGCGGGAAACAGGCGCACTCACCCGCCGCCAGAACGCGGCGCGAGTCGTTTGCTGTGGGGTTGTCGCGAGAAGCGTCAGCCGCCGGGGCGGCGGCAATCAGGGTGGGTCAGGTTCATGCTTGCTCTCTGATTATTGTTGTCGGGCAAGAGATCCGGAGGGGGCGGGACAAGCCAGTGGCCTGCCCCGCCGAGGCTCAGTCGATCAGTTCACGGGCCACGCTTTCGATGCCTTCGGCATCCAGGCGGTAATGGCGGTAGAGGTGAGTCGGCGGCGCGATCAGGCTGTACTCGTCGTAGATCCCGTGGCGGCGGACGCGGGTGCCGATGCCGGCTTCGGCGATCACCTCGCAGACCGCGCCCCCCAGGCCGCCGAGGATGTTGTGCTCTTCGACGGTGAGGATCGCCCGGCTTTCCCGCGCCACGCGCAACACCGCCTCGACGTCCAGCGGCTTGACCGTGGTCATGTCCAGCACACCCACCGAGCGGCCCTGGACGTTGAGCGCGCGCGCGGCCTGCAACGCCGGGTGCACGGTGGAACCGGTGGCGATGATGGTCAGTTCCTCGCCCGTCAGCAGCGCGGTGGCCTTGCCGAATTCGAATAGCGGCTCTTGTTCGTAGACCACCGGATCACGCCCGCGCTGGATGCGGAAGTAGATCGGCTGCGGATGATGGGCCGAGGCCTTGATCGCCGCCTTCAACTGGTTGGCATCGGCCGGGGCGACGATGGTGATGTCGGCGATCGCGCGCATGATTGCCAGGTCCTCGGTGGCGTGGTGCGAGGTGCCATAGAAGCCCAGCGAAATGCCGGCGTGATGGCCGATCAGGCGCACCGGCAGCGCCGAATAGGCGACGTCCATGCGGATCTGTTCGCAGCACAGCAGCGGCAGGAACGAAGCGAAGGTCGCGATAAACGGCTTCATGCCCACCGCGGCCATGCCGGCGGCGCAAGACACCATGTTCTGCTCGGAGATGCCGAACTGCACGAAGCGCTCCGGGCAGTGTTCGGCGAATTTCGCCAGGCCGTTGGAGTACTGCAGGTCGGCGGTGCCGGCGACCACCGGCTCGCCCTGCTCGACCAGTTCGAGCAAAGCGTCGGACAGCGCGTCGAGGCCCGGCGTCTGGGTGTTGAGGGCGCGGTACTGCCAGGAGTTCGCGGACAGGGGTGCAGTGTTCATGTTCAGATCACCTTGCTCTTGATTTCATCGATGGCGCGCTGGGCGTCTTCCGGGTCGAGGTAGCCCAGGTGCCAGCCCGGCTCGGTCTCCATATACGAGACGCCCTTGCCCTTGAGCGTCTGGGCGATGATGCACACCGGCCGCTCGCGGTTGCGCTCGGCCTTGATCCGCCGCAGCAGCGGCGTCAGCTCGGCGAGGTTGTGGCCGTCGACGTCGTACACGTCCCAGCCGAAGGCGCGCCATTTGTCCGCCAGCGGCTCGATGCCGATCACGTCGTCGACGCTGCCATCGAGCTGGAAGCCGTTGCGGTCGACGATCGCCACCAGGCTGCCGACCTTGTGGTGGGACGCCGCCATCGCCGCCTCCCACACCTGGCCTTCCTGCATCTCGCCGTCACCGAGCATGACGAAGGTGGTGAAGTCCTGGCCGAGCATGCGCCCGGCCATGGCCATGCCCAGCCCGCCCGACAGGGCGTGGCCGATGGAGCCGGAGGAGAAGTCCACGCCCGGCACTTTGCGCATGTCCGGGTGATCGCCCAGCGGATTGCCCAGGCGGGTGTAGCCGTCGAGGATCTCCCGGGCGAAGAAGCCCCACTCCACCAGCACCGGGAACAGGCCCACGGCGGCGTGGCCCTTGCCCATCATGAAGCGGTCGCGCCCGGCCCATTTCGGCTCGCCATGCCGCAGCGACATCACGTCGTAATACAGCGCGGCAAACAGCTCGGCCGCGGAAAACACCGAGGTGTAGTGGCCGACCTTGGCGATCTCGATGAGGCGTATGGTTTCCAGCCGGATGAACTGCGCCTTGTCGCGAAGCCGCGCCAGTTCGGCGGGCGTCAGGGCGAAGTCAGCGGCGTGCTTTGAATCGACTGTCAGGGTCATTTTCCACCTGTGGATCAGTAGTCTTTCGGGGACAGCATTCAGGCGCCGACGGCCAGCGCAGCGTCGAGCCGGGGCTGCATGAAGCGGCTCAGTTGCGGCATCACATCGCGGGCGGTGAGTTCCATGGAGCGGCGCCACAGGGCCTCGTTGTCCCACTCGTGGAAGGTGGTCATCAGGGTGCCGAACGGGCCGGTCTGCTCGCTGAAGGCGACCAGTTGCTGGACCACGCTGTCGGCATTGCCGTAGATCACCATTTCGCGGATGCAGTGATCGACGGTGACTTCGGCGTCGGTCATGTCCGGGCGGGTCTTGAAGATCTGCATGTAGTTGTTGCTGGCGAGGTTGTCGATCATGTAATCGAAGTAGCGCCGCAGGGTGCAGTTCGGGTCGGCCAGGTAGTCCTCGGCCTGGGCCTGGGAGTCAGCGACGAACACCGAGCGCGCCACCCGCCAGTTGCGCGGGTCGGCCTGGTGCCCGGCGGCCTCGGCGCCCTGGCGGTAGGCCTGCCAGTGCGAGGCGACGGTGGCCGTCGGGTTGAAGTTGGCCGACATCAGGTCCCAGTCGCGGCTGCCGGCCAGCTTGGCGGTGCCGGAGAACGGGCTCATGGCGGTAGTCGCCACCCGCGGGAACGGCTGCTGGAACGGCTTGGGCATGTAGCCGATTTCCAGTTCGTGGTTGACCGTGTTGACCAGCGAGACGTCGAAGAACTCACCGGCGAACTGGTACGGCGCGTCGCTGCCCCAGATGCGCTGGATCATCTCGTAGCACTCGACCATCATCCGCCCGCGGTCCTTGCCGTTGCTGCCGTAGACCTCGAAGTCCGAGGCCAGGCCGCCAGGGCCGATGCCCATGAGGAAACGGCCACGGCTCATGTGGTCGAACATCGCCGCGTCGGCGGCAATCCGCGCCGGGTGGTGGTGCGGCAGGTTGAGCACGCCGGTGCACAGCTTGATGCGCTGGGTCAGCGGGATCAGCGCGGAGAGGAATTGCAGCGCGTTGGTGATCGGCTCGGTGCGCTGGGAGGTGTGCTCGCCAACCCAGACTTCGTCGTAACCGACCTTGTCCGCATGCACGACGCAGGCGATGTCCTGGTCGTACATCTCATGGTAGTCCCAGCCCTTGTGGTGCAAGGGCTGCATGAACATTGCGAGTTTCATCGTGGTTCTCCTTACAAGTGGCTATCAGGCGATAGCGGGCCACGGTGCCCACGCGGGCACCCTGGCGATAGGTCGGGCGATCAACTGCCGTGAAGCAGCCAGCCGCCGTCGACCGTGATGTCGGTGCCGGTGATGTAGGACGCCAGCGGCGAGGCCAGGAACAGCGCCACGTTGGCGATCTCGAACGGCTCGCCGGGGCGGCCCAGCGGGATGTTTTCCAGCACCCGGTTCTGCTGGTGCTGGCGGAACAGCTCAGGTTCGAGGTTGCCCGGCGTCGCGGTCAGCCCCGGCGAAATCGAGTTGACCCGGATGCCGTCGCGGCTGAGGTCCTTGGCCAGGCTGCGGGTCATCGCCAGGATCGCGCCCTTGCTGGTGTCGTAGGTGACGTGGTTGGCCATCGGCCGGTGGCCGCACACCGAGGACAGGTTGACGATGCTGCCGCCACGGCCGTGGCGGAGCATCTGCGCGCGGGCGCACTGGGCGCCGAAGAAGGCCGCGCGGGTGTTGATCGCCTGCATGCGGTCCCAGAAATCCTCGTCCACCGCCGCGACCGGCCTGAGCGGATAGATCCCGGCGTTGTTCACCCAGATATCCAGGCCGCCCTGCCCTCCCGCCTCGGCCGCCAACCGTTCGATCTGCTCGCGGCGCGACACGTCGGTGGCGACGAAACTCACCGCCAGGCCTTCGTCGAGCAATTCGTCGGTGCGCTCGCGGGCCAGGCTGCCAATCACCACGCGGGCGCCGGCCTGGGCCAGCCGGCGGCTGATGTCCAAGCCGATGCCGGAGCTGCCGCCGGTGACCACCGCGACCTTGCCGCGCAAGTCCAACAGGGCCTCGAACGGTGTTTCGTCCAGGTGCCGGTATTCGATGGTTTGCATGGAAAACCTCCTCAGGCCGTGGCCAGTGCCATGATCGATTCCGGCGCCACCTGCTCGCCGTCGAGAATTCCCTGGCAAGCGCCGCGGGCCATGACCATCACCCGGTGCGACAGGCCGATCACTTCGTCCAGGTCGGAGCTGACCACCACCACCGCCGCGCCCGTGGCGGCGAGGTCGGCGATCAACTGGTAGATCGCCGCGCGGGCGCCCATGTCGATGCCGCGGGTGGGCTCGTCGAGGATGATTACCCTCGGCTCGCGGGCGATCCATTTGGCGATCACCACCTTTTGCTGGTTGCCGCCGGAGAGCTTGTCGAGGTGCTTGCCGGGGTCGCCCTTGACCCCGAGGCTGGCGATCCGCTCACTGGCGAAGGCGTCGATGCGCCGCCGCGACAGCAGGCCGCGCGCACCGAGGCGGTCGAGGTTGCAGTAGGCCAGGTTCTCGGCGATCGAATGATCGAGCACCACGCCCTCGCCCTTGCGGTCCTCGGGCACCAGCACCACCCCGGCGGCAATCGAGGCGCGCACGCCGTCCAGGCGCAACGGCTTGCCGTCCACCCGCACCTCGCCGCCGGCCACCGGATCGACCCCGGCAATGGCGCGAATCACTTCGCTGCGGCCGGCGCCGACCATGCCGGCGATACCGAACACCTCGCCCCCGCGCACCGAGAAGGAAATATCGCGGAAGCGCTGGTTCCGGCACGACAGCCCGCGCACCTGCAGCACCTCATGCGACTGCGGCGCGGCAATGGCCGGGAACAGCCGCTCGATGGAACGCCCGACCATCTGCGCCACCAGGGTGTCCACCGCCACATCGGCGCGCTCATGACGGGCCACCAGATGGCCGTCGCGCATCACCAGCACGCGGTCGGCGATGCGCCCGATCTCTTCCATGCGGTGACTGATGTAGATGAACGACACGCCTTCGCGCTTGAGCACCTCGATCTGGCGGAACAGCAGTTCGGTCTCTTCCGAACCCAGCGCGGCGGTGGGCTCGTCGAGAATCAGCAGGCGCGATTCGAGCGTCAGCGCCTTGGCGATTTCCACCAGTTGCTGGGCGGCGATGCGCAGGTCGCGCACCAGGGTGTCCGGCGAAATATCCAGGCCCAGCCGTTCGAGCTGCACCCGCGCCTCGCGGCGCATGCGCTCGCGGTCCAGCACGCCATGGCGGGTCGGCAGGTGGCCGAGGAAGATGTTCTCGGCCACGCTCAGCTCGGGCAGCAACTGGATCTCTTGGTGGATCATGTTCACGCCAAGGGCGATGGCGTCCTTCGGGCAGGTCGGCGCGTAGGCCTGGCCATCGAGCTGCATGCTGCCGCGGGTCGGGCACAGCGAGCCGGCGATGATCGACGACAGGGTCGATTTGCCGGCGCCGTTCTCGCCCAGCAACGCCACCACTTCACCGCGGCCGATCTCCAGGCTGATGCTCTCCAGCACACTGACGGTGTTGAAGGACATGCCCAGTTGCTCGGCGCGAAACAACGGCGCGTCAACGGTTGTCGGGTTCATGGTCAGACTCCTACGGGTGCCGGGCGATAAAGGCATCGACGTTGTCTCGGGTGGTGACGAAGGCCGGCAGCAACTGGCGCTTCTCCACCGTCTGACCGGCTTTCAGCGCCACCGCGGTGCGCAGCGCGGTGCGGCCCATTTCCACGGCCTGCTGGGTGATGGTCATGTCCATCTTGCCGTCGCGAACCGCTTCCAGCGCCGCCGGCAAGCCGTCGTAGCCGAAGATCCACACCTTGTGCTCGACGTTGGCGACCCGCACGGCCTGGGCCGCACCGAGGGCCGGAGCGTCCGAACGACCGACGAAAACGTTGATGCCGGGGTGCTTTTGCAGCATGTCCTGGGCGACCTTGAAACCGTTGTCCTGCAGCCAGTCGGTGGGCTTGCGATCGACCACCTGGATGCTCGGTGTCTTCGCCAGCTCGACGTCGAAACCTTCGGCGCGGGTCAGCTCGGTGGTGTCGCCGAGGGTGCCCTGGAGCAGGCCGACCTGCGCCTGCGGACCGGTCAGGCGCACCACCTGGCGGGCCAGTTCGGCGGCGGCGCCGGTGTTGTCGGTGGAGATGTAGGCATCGCATTCGACGTTCTTCGGGAAGTTGTCGACGCACACCACCGGCACGCCCTGCTGCTTGGCCAGGCGCACCGGCACCGCGGACGCCGCCGAGCCGGTGGCGGTGTACAGCAACACATCGATGCCTTTGCTGAGCATGTCCTGAATCTGACTGACCTGGCGCGCCGGATCGGCTTGCGCGTCGGCCACCAGTACCTGGTCGATGCCCAGGCCCTCGGCCTGCTCCATCACGCCGTCACGCACCATCAGGTAGAACACCCATTGCAGGCTGGGGATCGACATACCGACCTTGAGCGGTTTGCTCTCGGCATGGGCCAGGGCCGGCAAGAGCAGCAACAGGGCAAAAAACGCGCGCACGGGCGCAGAGAAAACGTGCATGGACGCCTCCGGGATTTATTGTGGTTGTGAGGAGCTTGTGGGGGTCAGGCGTTCTTGCGTTTCATCGCATCGAGCATCACCGCGGCGGCGATCACCGCGCCGATGATTACCTGCTGGACGAAGGGTGAAATCCCGGCGAGGTTCAGGCCGTTGCGCAGCACGCCGATGATCAGCACGCCGACCAGGGTCCCGGCCACGCTGCCGACGCCGCCTTTGAGGCTGCCGCCGCCGATCACCACGGCGGCGATCACGTCCAGCTCATAACCGACCCCGGCACCGGCGCCGGCGGTGTCCAGCCGCGAGGTGAGGATCACCCCGCCGAGCGCCGCGGTGATGCCGCAAATCACATAGACGATGGCGGTGTGGGTCTTGACCCGGATGCCGGACAGCTTGGCGACCTTGGCGCTGCCGCCGATGGCGTAGAGGCTGCGTCCGGCCACGGTAAAACGCATGACGAACCAGAACAGCACGGCGAGCACCACGAAACAGGCCACGGTCAGCGAGATGAAGCCGGCGTAGCGGATGATCGACAAGTTGCCGAACCATTCGGGAAAGCCGCTGATCTGGGTGCCGTCGGTGACCATATAGGCGACCCCGCGGGCCATCGACATCATCGCCAGGGTGGCAATGAACGACGGCAATCCGGCTCGCACCACCAGGCCGGCGGTGATGCCGCCACAGGCGGCGCCGGTGAGCAAGGCGGCGCCGATCGCCAGGCCCATCGGCAGGCCGAGCACTCGTTCGGCCCAGCTCATGACCATGATCGACACGGCCAGCACCGCGCCCACCGACAAGTCGATGCCGCCGATCAGGATCACCAGCGTCATGCCCAGCGCCATGATGCCGAGCACGGTCACCTGGTCGAGGATATTCAGGAGGTTGCCGAGGGTCAGGAAAGCGTCGGTGGCAAGGCTGAGCACCAGACACAACAGCAGCAGGCCGAGCAGCGGGCCGGTGATGCCGGACGCCTGCGCGGAAAGCTTGAGGGAGGGCAGCAGCACGCGCGCCCTGGAACTGAAGCCATACATGTGAACACCACTTCTTGTATTTATTGGAGGGGTACGGTTATTGCAATCAGGCTGCCAGTTCGCGGAAACGCCCACCCATATAAACCAGGGGTGATTCCAGCGACTGGGTTATTACGTTCATGACATTGCCGATAAAGATGGTGTGCGAGCCGTAATCCACTTCCTGGACAACTTCGCAGAAGATCGACGCCTGGGCGTCGAGCAAATAACGCAGGCCGTTTTCACCCACCGCCCAATCGCCATCGACGAAGCGCCGGTCACGCAATTCCGGCTTGCTGAAGATGGCGCACAGCGCCTCGTGCTCGCGTTGCAGCATGTTCACGCAAAACAGCCCGGAGCGCTTGATGATGGGCGAAGCGCTGCTGCTGCGGTTGACGCAGACCAGCGCCGACGCCGGGTCCATGGATACCGAGGAGAACGCGGTAGCGGCCAGGCCGTGGGGGCAGCAGTGCTCGTCGATGGTGGTGACCAGGGTCACGGACGCGGCAAAGCGGCCCATGGCGCTGCGAAACAGATCGGCGACTTCCTGAGTGCCGTTGATTGCTTGACTCGATAGTGCGGACATCTTTCAACTCCTCTTAGCGTTGAGCCTGTCGCCATCTTAGGAGCACGCTGAACAAGCAGGTATTCGAGTTTCCCGGAATGACTTTTCAGCCAGACTGAAAGCTGCGCTTATTTATTCAGGCTTCTTCCATACGGTGATTGCCAGGCTTTAACCAGGCATGAAGAATGGCGTCCGCCATACTTGATGAAACAACCACGAGGAGCACACTTCATGGCCGATAGACTCCAGGACCTGCGCTTGTTCCGGCTGGTGGTACAAGCCGGTTCGCTGTCGATGGCCGGGCGCCAGTTGGGCCTGTCGCCGGCCGCGATGAGCGGCCGCCTCAAGGCCATGGAAGAGTTCTATGGTTTGCGTCTGGTCAAGCGCAACACCCGCGGCCTGAGCCCCACCGCCGAGGGCCTTTATCTGTTCGAGGCGGCGCTGAAGATCCTCGAGGACGTCGAGGCGCTGGACAGCGTGATCCGCGGCGGCAACGCCCAGTTGCGCGGCACCATCGGCGTCACCTGCCCCACCGACCTGGGCCGCCAGTGGGTCAGCCAGTTGGTGGACGCCTTCGTCGAGGAACACCCCCACGTCACCGTGCGCCTGTTTTTCACCGACCGCCTGCTGGACTTCGTCGAGTCGGGCTCGGACATCGCCATCCGCTACGGCAACTTGCCCGACAGCACCCTGGTCGCCCGCTCCCTCGGCGGCGACCGGCGCATCGTCTGCTGCTCCCCCGATTACCTGGCCCGTCACGGCGCACCGCAATCCCCCGAAGACCTGGCGGCGCACAACTGCCTGATCCACCTGCAGGCGGACTTCCCCCAGGACAAATGGCGCTTCACCCGCGACGGCGAAACCTTCTCGGTGCAGGTCAAGGGCAATCGCCTGGTCAACGACGGTTTCACCCTGCGCCAGTGGACGCTGCAAGGGCTGGGCATCGCCTGGAAATCCGTCTGGGAAGTGGCCGAGGACATCCAGGAGAACCGCCTGGTGCCGCTGCTGGAAGACTTCAGTTGTCCGGCCGCAGGTTTTCACCTGCTGACCGAAGGCGGCAAGAAACTGCCCCGGCGGGTCAAGGCCTTCGTCGACTTCGCGGTGCGCTATTTCAACGAACTGGACACCCCGGCGCGGCGGCTGCTGACGCCGGTCGGAGCATGACGCTACATTCGCGGTAACTGCGCCAGCTCGGCAAACACCGGCGCCAGCGCCACCAGCATCCGCGCCTGCACCTGCCGGCGCTGTCGGTAAAGGCCGTGTCGCGCCGGGTCCGGCCGGACCCTGCCGCCCGGCGCCCCCGCCGCCCGCAACGCCGCCTCGCGCAGATCGCTGAACGTGCCCGCGCCATACCCCGCCAGCAACGCCGCACCCAGCGCCGCCGCCTCGAACACGCCATGCCGGCGATAGGGCAAACCCAGAACGTCGGCCTTGATCTGGCTGCACGCCTCGCTCGCGGCACCGCCGCCGACCACCAGCACCGCGCCCTCGCCCGAGCACACGCCGGTCGCGAGCATGGCGTCGAGAAAACCGGCGTATTCGTAGGCGGTGGCCTCAATCACCGCCCGCTGCAAATCCGCCAGACTGTGCTGCCAGGACAGCCCGACGAAGGCTCCGCGCCAGTCCGCCGCCAACGGCAAATGGCGCCCGCCCATGTGCGGCGCGAACAACAAGGGCGGCACCGCGCCGTGCTCGCGCAACGCCGCGCTGACTTCATGAGGCGGGCGCACCTGCTCGCGCAGTGACGCCAGCCAGTCGAGATTGAGCCCGCCGCCGCCGACATAAGCGGCGCTGTAGTAAAGGTCCGGCAAGCAGTGGCGCAGGGTCAGCAGGGTCTTGTGCGAGTGGTCGACGGTAAAATCGCGGCGCACCGCGCAGAGCACCGAACCGGTGCCGGCGATGTCCACCAACTGGCCGTCCTCGACCGCGCCGCTGCCCAGCAGGGTCGCCGCGATGTCACCGCAACCGGCATGGACCGGCGTGCCTGCCAGCAGGCCGAGACGCTCGGCGCATGCGCGCGACAATCCGCCGATCCGTTCCCAGGGTTCGACGATTCGCGGCAGATGATCGGCATCGAGGCCAAGCGCCCGCACCAGCGCCAGGTTCCAACCCGCAGTAGGTGTGTCGGCGAAGTTGTTGAAGCCCAGGTGAGTGGTGTCGAAAAATGCCTCGCTGCCGTCCAGCCCGGCCAGTTGCAAGGCGACCAGGGCCGAGGGCGTCGTCAGCTTGCACACCTGGCGATAGCGCGCCGGTTGCTGGTCACGCATCTGCAGCCATTTCGCCCCGTGGCCGGCGATCAACTGGCTGCCGGAGCGCTGGATAATCCCGTGTTCGTGGGGGCGTAGCAGGTCAAGGGTGCTGGCGCAGTCCAGGTCCAGCCAGGAATCGCTGGGCCCCAGCGCCTGGCCCCGGGCATCCACCGCGCACAACCCCGCCATTTGTCCGCACACGGCGATCCCGGCCACCTGCCCCGGCGTGCTGCCCGCCTCGGCGAGCGCCTGGGCAATGGCCGTCAGCGCCGACTCGAACAGTGCGTCGAACCCGATGCCCGGCCCGGCCCGCAGCCCCGGCGGAACACCGCCCACCCGCGCCGCGCCGCGCAAATTGCCCTGGGCATCGAGCGCCACCGCGCGGGTGCTGGACGTACCGAGATCGACGCCGATGGAAATGGCCTGACTGCTCACGAACCGCACCTCGACGCCAAGGATGGGAGCACGGCGCTTATTCGACGTGAACGTGCTCGACAAGAAAATCCAGCACCGCGCGCACCCGCAGCGGTACATGGCCATCCTGGCCGACGAACACCGCGTGGATCTCTTCCAGGTCCCCGGGGTTGAACGCTTCCATCACCGGCACCAGCCGCCCGGCGGCGATGTCCTCGCGCACCCGGAACAACGCCAGCCGCGCCAGCCCGCTGCCATTCAGCGCCAACAGGCGCAGCGCCTCGCCATCGCTGGCCTGGACACTGCCGTGGGTAACGATCTTCACCACCTCGCCGCCGTCCAGCAACGGCCAGCCGTTATAGGCCCGCCGGTAATTGGCCGTCAGCAGGTTGTGACGCTGCAGCGCGGTCGGGCTGTCCGGCATGCCATGGCGTTGCAGATAGTCCGGCGAGCCGACGATCACCATGGGCGTCTGCCCCAGCTTGCGCGCCACCAGGCTGGAATCCTTCATCGGCCCCGCGCGCACGGCGATATCGGTGCGCTGACCGAGCACATCGACCACTTCATCGGTGAGCACCAGATCCAGCATCACCTGCGGCAGCCGCTCGGTCATCAACGGCACCAGCGGCAGCAAAAAATGCCAGGCGAACGCCAGGTTGGCGTTGATCCGTACCCGGCCACGGGGCGCGTCCTGCGACGCGACGTTGCGCTCCAGCTCATCCAGATCGGCGAGCAGGCACACGCCGCGCTCGTAATAGGCGCGGCCTTCCTGAGTCAGGCTCAATTGCCGGGTGGAACGGTTGAACAGCCGCGAACCCAGACGGGTTTCCAGGCGCGCGACCAGCTTGCTCACGGCGGAAGGCGTCATACGCAGATCCCGCGCCGCCGCCGAGAAACTGCCCGTCTCCACCACCCGAACCAACACCTCCAGCTCGCCAGAGCGATTGATATCCAGGCGCGCCATGCGTGCTTCACCCTGTCGCAAAAGGGCAAGCGTAGCCGGGCGATGGGGGTGCGGGCAGAGGGGGCTTACTGAAAAGTGTTTTCAGAAAAGCTGAAATCTGCCTCGCAGGGCCTGAACAGTAGGAGCGAGCTTGCTCGCGATATCAGGCACCTCGCCGCCCCCTGTTGAACCTCACTCCAACGTGATTTTCCCCGCCTCGATCACCTCACCCCAACGGGTGTTGTCCTGCGCAATCAGTTCGGCAAAGCCTTCAGGCGAGCTGTGTTCGACGCTGATGCCGTTCTGGCCGAAGCGCTCCGCGGTCTGCGGCGCTTTGGCGATGACCTCGATGGCGCCGCTCAATTTCTGCACCAGTTCCGGCGCCGCGCCCTTGGGCAGGACGATGCCGAACCAGCCGGAAGCGACGAATCCTGGCAACCCGGCTTCGGTGGCGCTGGGCACATTCGGCAGCAACGGCGAGCGCTCGGCGCTGCTCAGGACCAGGCCCTTGAGCTTGCCGGCCTGGATCTGCGGCGCGAGCACGGTCAGGGTGTCCACAGCGACGTCGATTTCGCCGCCGAGCAAGCCGGTCACCGCCGGCGCGCTGCCTTTGTACGGCACGTGCAGCAGGTCGGCGCCGGACAGGTGCTTGAGCAGTTCGCCGGACAAATGGCACAGCGTGCCGTTACCGCACGACGAGTAGCTCAGCGCGCCCGGATGGGCCTTGGCCTCGGCGATCAGGCCCGCCAGCGAGTCGATCTTGCTGCTGGCCTGGACCGCGACCACGTTGGGCACCGAGGCGACGACGGCGACCGGCACGAAGTCTTTCTTCCAGTCGTAGCGCAGGTCTTTTTGCAGGTTGGGCAGGATCGCCAGTTGCCCGGCGGTGGCCAGCGACAGGGTGTAGCCGTCCGGCTTGGCCTTGGCCACGGCCTCGGCGGCGATGGCGGTGCCGGCGCCCGGTTTGTTGTCCACCACCACCGGCTGGCCGAGGGAGGCCGACAGTTGCTCGGCATAGTAGCGGCCGACAGTGTCCGCCGCGCCACCCGGCGGGAACGGCACGATCAGGGTCACGGCGCGGCTCGGGTAGTTGTCGGCCTGGGCCAGGCCGGTGATGCCCAGGGCCAGGGCGGCCAGGGCGAATTTCAGGGGTTTGGCGAGTTTCATGGGCGGTTCCTGGAACAGAGGGATCGGAGAAGGATTCAGTCTTCGCTGAAGGCCACCTGGCGGGTGGCGCGAACCCGTGGCGAGAGCATCAGCACCACCACCAGGACGCAGATGATCAACAGGGTCAGGCTCAGCGGACGGGTGACGAACACCGTCGGGTCGCCCCGCGAGAGCAGCATTGCCCGGCGCAGGTTTTCTTCCATCAGCGGGCCGAGCAGGTAGCCCAGCAGCAGCGGCGCCGGCTCGCAGCGCAGCTTGATGAACAAGTAGCCGAGCAGGCCGAAAGCAACGGTGAGCAGCACGTCGAACAGGCTGTTGTTGACGCTGTACACGCCGATGCAGCAGAACAGCAGGATCGACGGGTACAGCAGGCGGTACGGCACCGCCAGCAGGCGCACCCAGATGCCTACCAGTGGCAGGTTGAGCACCAGCAGCAACAGGTTGCCGATCCACATGCTGACGATCAGGCCCCAGAACAGCTCGGGCCGGTCGTCGATCACCTGCGGGCCGGGGACGATGCCGTGAATCATCATGGCCCCGGCCATCAGCGCCATGACCGCGTTGGACGGCAGGCCCAGCACCAGCATCGGAATGAACGAGGTCTGCGCGCCGGCGTTGTTCGCCGACTCGGGGCCGGCAACGCCTTCGATGGCGCCCTGGCCGAAGCGCTCGGGCTGTTTCGCCAGGCGCTTTTCCACCATGTACGAGGCGAACGAGCCGAGCATCGCCCCGCCGCCGGGCAGCACGCCCAGCAGCGCGCCGAGGCCGGTGCCGCGCAGGATCGGTTTCCAGCTCCGGCGGTAGTCGTCTTTCGACGGCAACAGACTGCCGACCCGCGCCACCCGCGGCACGCCGCCGTGATCGCGTTCGAGGTTGGCGATGATTTCGGCGATGCCGAAGATGCCCATGGAAATCACCACGAAACTGATGCCGTCGCTCAACGCCGGAATGCCGAAGGTGAAGCGCTCGACGCCGGAATTGACGTCGGTGCCCACCAGCCCGAGCAACAGCCCGAGCAGGGTCATGGCCACGGCCTTGAGCACATCGCCCTGGGCCAGCACGATCGCCGCCACCAGGCCGAGCAGCATCAGCGAGAAATATTCCGCGGGGCCGAATTTCAGCGCGACTTCCGCCAGCGGCGTGGCTGCGGCGGCCAGCAGCAGGATCGCCAGGCTGCCGGCGATGAACGAGCCGATGGCGGCGATCGCCAGCGCCGCTCCCGCCCTGCCCTTGCGGGCCATGGCGTGGCCGTCGAGGCAGGTGACCACCGAGGACGACTCACCCGGCAGGTTGACCAGGATCGCCGTGGTCGAGCCGCCGTACTGCGCGCCGTAATAGATACCCGAGAGCATGATCAGCGCGGCGGCCGGGGTCAGGCCGTAGGTGATCGGCAAGAGCATGGCGATGGTCGCCACCGGCCCCAGGCCCGGCAGTACGCCGACCAGGGTGCCGAGGGTGACGCCGAGCAGGCAGTACAGCAGGTTGTTCAGGGTGAAGGCGGCTTCGAGGCCGATGCCCAGGTGGTCGAGCAATTCCATGATCCGTCCTCAGACCGGCCAGGCCGGCAGGTTCAGGCCGAGCCCGTAGGCGAACACCAGCACACTGAACAGTCCCAGCACACAGCCGAGCACGGTCAGTTCGGCGAGGTTGGCGCGGCGCCGGGCCAGGCCACTGAGCAGGGTCATCAACAGCGTCGAAAGTCCGAGGCCAAGGCTCGGCAGGAGCAAGGCGAACGCCACCACGCTGCCGCCGATGGACAGGCCCACCCGCGCCTGAAACAGCTCGCCGAGCGCCACCCGCTCGCGGGGCAGCGCCAGCCCGCGCACCAGCAGGGCAACGCCCAGCCCGCACAGGGCCAGGCTCACCAGCCAGGGAAAATAGCCGGCGCCCATGCGCATGGCGGTGCCGGTGGCGTAGTCGCCGCCGATCACCAGGCCGGCGCTGCCGAAGCCGAGAAACAGCAGGCCGGCGAGGACCTCGCGGGCATCGAGAAGCAGGGATCGCGCTTGAGTGGTGCGCAGAGCATCGGACACGGAGCATCTCCAGGTGCCTTGGCAAGGCACGGTGGCGGACGATCCGCGCGTGCGGTCTCGTGGGTTTCAGCGTGAAAGAAAGACCATCAGGCGCCGCGTTGTGCCTCGCGGGCGGCGACTTTGGCGCGGGTCAGCGGCAGCAGTTCGCGGCCGTAATCCTCGGCGTCATTGACCGGGTCGAAGCCACGAATCAGGAAGGTGGTCACGCCAAGGTCGTAGTAGGCCAGCAAGGCGTCGGCCACCTGCTCCGCGGTGCCCACCAGCGCGGTGGAGTTATGCCCGCCGCCAACCAGCGCGGCGATGCCGGTCCACAAGCGTTCGTCGACCCGCTCGCCCTGGGCGACGGTGTCCAGCAGGCGCTGGGCGCCGACGCTCTGCGGCTTGTTGGCGATCACCGGGCCGGAGCGCTCAAGGCGCTGGCGGGCCGTGGTGAGGATGGCGTCGGCCTTGGCCCAGGCGGCGTCTTCGGTCTCGGCGATGATCGGCCGGAACGACACGCTGAACTGGATTTCACGCCCGTGCCGGGCCGCCTCGGCGCGCACGGCGGCGATGGTTTCGCGGGTCTGCGCCAGCGACTCGCCCCACAGCGCGAAGACATCGGCGTGCTTGCCGGCCACTTCCAGCGCCGCCTGCGACGACCCGCCGAAGTACACCGGCAGGTGCGGTTTCTGCAGCGGCTTGATCGCCGAGAAGGCGTTCTGCGCCTGGTAGTGCGTACCGTGGTGGTCGAACGGCTGCTCCGCGGTCCAGACCTTGCGCACCACGTCGAGGAATTCATCGGTGCGGGCGTAACGCTGGTCGTGCTCCAGGTAGTCGCCGTCCTTGCGCTGCTCGCCGTCATTGCCGCCGCTGATTACGTGCACCGCCAGGCGGCCATCCAGCAGGTGTTCCAGCGTCGCCAGCTTGCGCGCGGCCAGAGTCGGGGCGACGAAGCCGGGGCGGTGGGCCAGCAGAAAGTTGATGCGCGAAGTCGACAGCCCGGCCAGTGCGGTGACCAGAAAACCGTCCGGCTGATCCGACCAGTAGCCCACCAGCAGACGGTCGAAACCGGCGTCCTCGTGCACCTGGGCAAAGCGGGTGATGTACGCCTTGTCGAAGATCGGGCCGCTGGCATCGAGGGTTTCCGAAGACAGGCGATGGCCGATCATGCCGATGAATTGAACGCTCATGCTGGGGGCTCCTTGAGGCGGATGAGAAAGCTTGATGGTTATAGAAGGCGCTTTCTTCAAAACGAACGCTTATAAGCTAACGATCAGCTCCTCCGTTGTGAAATTCTTTTCCGGCATAAGCTAATATAAAAAATAAAGAATAATATTTGATCTTTAAAATTCTCTTTACGCATATTAGCTTATGCAGAATTTGAATTTTGAGAATCATCTGGCGGTTGCTAGGGTTCTCGAAAACCGCAGCCTGAGCCCTGAATCATGACCGAACCGCTACGCCTGGACCGCCTTCGCCAGTTCATCGGTAACCTCGCCGAATTGCTCGACCAGGAAACCTACGAAGCCGCCATTCTCGACCGTGGCCAGAACCTGTTGCAGCAACTGGTCGCTCACGACGACTGGCTGCCGGAGGAGCTGGCGCAACCCGATCCGACCCGTTACCAGCAGTTCCTGTTGCATGCCGATTCGCGCCAGCGCTTTTCCGTGGTCAGCTTCGTCTGGGGCCCGGGCCAGAGCACGCCGATCCACGACCATCGGGTCTGGGGCCTGATCGGCATGCTGCGCGGCGCCGAATATTCGCAAGGCTTCGCCCGCACCGACAGCGGCGCCCTGATCCCGGCCGGCGACCCCGTGCGCCTGGCGCCGGGCCAGGTGGAAGCGGTATCGCCACGCATCGGCGACATCCACCAGGTCAGCAACGCCCATGACGATCAGGTCTCCATCAGCATCCACGTTTATGGCGCCAACATCGGCGCGGTAAAACGGGCGGTCTACCTCGCCGACGGTAGCGAAAAGCCCTTTATCTCCGGCTACTCAAACACCCGCTTGCCCAATATCTGGGACCTGTCCAAAGAGAACCCCGCCCCATGAGCACCGCGACCACCCGCTCCTACGCCGAGCTGCGCCAGCACTTGCTGGCCAAGCATGAACTCGCCCTGATCGATGTGCGCGAAGAAGCGCCCTTCGCCTTGGAGCACCCGCTTTTCGCGGCCAATATTCCGTTGTCGAAACTGGAAATCGAGGTCTACGCCCGGGTGCCCCGGCGCGACACGTCGGTGACCGTGTATGACGACGGCGAAGGCCTTGCCGCCCTCGCCGCCGAACGCCTGCTGGCCCTCGGTTACACCGACGTCGCCGTGCTCGACGGCGGCCTGGCCGGTTGGCGCGAGGCTGGCGGCGAACTGTTCCGTGACGTCAACGTGCCGAGCAAGGCCTTTGGCGAACTGGTTGAAAGCCAGCGCCACACGCCGTCGCTGGCGGCCGAGGAAGTCCAGCAATTGCTGGATGACAAGGCCGACGTGGTGGTGCTGGACGCCCGCCGCTTCGACGAATACCAGACCATGAGCATCCCTGGCGGCATCAGCGTGCCGGGCGCTGAGCTGGTATTGCGTGTCGCCGAACTGGCGCCGGATCCGGCGACCCGGGTCATCGTCAACTGCGCCGGCCGCACCCGCAGCATCATCGGTACCCAGTCGCTGGTGAACGCCGGCATCCCCAACCCGGTGTCAGCCCTGCGCAACGGCACCATCGGCTGGACCCTGGCCGGGCAGAAACTGGCTCACGGCCAGTCGCAGCGCTTCGCTTCCGTCAGCGCCGATACCCGCGCCAGCGCGGCCAGCCGTGCCCGCGCCGTGGCCGATAAAGCCGGCGTGGCGCGTCTGTCCAAAGGCGGCCTGCAAGCCTGGCAGGCCGAGACCAACCGCACCACCTACCTGTTCGACGTACGCACACCGGAGGAATACACCAAGGCCCACCTGCCGGGCAGCCGCTCGGTGCCGGGCGGGCAACTGGTGCAGGAAACCGACCACAGCGCCAGCGTGCGCGGCGCACGGATCGTGCTACTGGACGATGACGGCGTACGCGCCAACATGAGCGCCTCGTGGCTGGCGCAGATGGGCTGGCAGGTCGCGGTGCTCGACGGTCTGGAAGCGGCCGACTTCAGCGAAACCGGCGAGTGGCAAGTGCCGCTGCCGGCCCTGCCCCAGCCGCCGTCGATCCAGTCCGCGCAACTGCAGACCTGGCTGGACGAAGGCAACACCGTGCTGCTGGACTTCACCACCAGTGCCAACTACGTGCAGCGGCATATTCCCGGCGCGCACTGGGCGATTCGCGCGCAACTGGCGCAGGCGCTGGAAAATCTGCCGGTGGCTGAGCGGTATGTGGTCACCTGCGGCAGCAGCCTGCTGGCGCGCTTTGCCGCCGTGGACTTGCAGGCGCTGACGCGCAAGCCGGTGTTCTTGCTGGAAGGCGGCACGGGTCGCTGGATCGCCGAAGAACGTCCGCTGGAACATGGCGAAACGCGCCTGGCGGTACCGCGCAGTGACCGTTATCGCCGGCCGTATGAAGGCACCGATAACCCGCGTGAAGCAATGCAAGGGTATCTGGATTGGGAGTTTGGTCTGGTCGAGCAGTTGGGGCGGGATGGGACTCACGGGTTTTATGTGATTTGAGTGGAGGGAAAGGCGTTTCGCCAAGGCCATCAGGTGCATGACGGAAGTCTTCTGCACCAATGAAATCGAGCGCCGCACCAACGGCGCTCGATTTTTGGGAATCACGACCAGTCAAGCCTGCTGCATGAACGCCAGACGCGCCGCAAAACCAATCAGCAATCCCCCAAACAGCCAGCGCTGCATGCGCTGCGCTGTCGGGTTCCGCTCAAGCCAACCGCCGATCCAGGTTCCAGCTAGCGCGTAACTGCTATCGAATACGAAGCCAACCCCCACCAGCACCAAGCCGAGCAGCGCAAACTGCGTCGTCACCGGCTCCGCGTCAGGAGTGATGAATTGAGGCAACAGCACTGAGCAGAACAACAGCGCTTTGGGATTGAGCAGGTTGGTCAGCACACCCCGTTGAATCGCCGATCGCAAGGGCGCTGCCTGAAGCTGTTTGCCGGTGCCGGCCAATGAGGCGAACGCGCCCGGTTTGAAAAGGTGCACTCCCATCCACAGCAAATAGGCCGCTCCTGCGATACGCACCACATCGAATGTCCAGGGCGCCACCTTGAACAGCGTCGCCAGGCCCATCGCCGCCAACGCCACATGACAGCCACGGGCGATGGCTAGACCCACTGCCGTCGCCAGTGCCGCCGCTCGCCCCTGACTTGCGCCGGTCTGTAGCAGCAAGATCATGTCGGGGCCGGGCATCAGGAAAATCATGGCTAATGCCAGCAAATACAACCCTGGGTTTTCCATTGCTTGGTACTCCGTCTGATTGAGCGCTGGACGGAAGTCTAACGCTCAATCCCGGGGCAAGTGCTTGCGTGTTCAGCCCCATAGATGGCTAGAATTGGCATGTTCTGCCAATCCTGATTTTCAAATAGGCCTGATATGCCAAAAACCAAACTCGACGCCTACGACCGCCGTATTCTGGCGGCCCTTCAGCGCGACGGCCGCCTGACCAATGTGCAGTTGGCGGACGAAATCGGCCTGTCGGCCTCACCTTGCCTGCGCCGCGTGCGTCACCTGGAGCAGGCGGGAGTGATCCGGGGTTATCAGGCGAGCCTCGATCCAGATGAAGTTGGGCTGGGGTTGACGGTGTTTGTCGGCATCAAGGTCGAGCGCCATCACGAAAAAGAAGCGGAGAACTTCCGCGAAGCGGTGTTGGCGCTACCGGAAGTGATTTCCGCGTTTCTTGTGTCAGGTGAGTCTGATTTTCTGCTGCACGTGGTAGTGCCTGACTTGCGTGGGTATGAACGTTTTCTTACGGGGACCTTGCTCAAGTTGCCGGGGGTGAGTGATATCCGCAGTAACTTCGCCATACAGACGGTCAAGGCGCAAAGTCCGCTGCCGCTTGGTCATTTGCCTGATTGAGGGGCGTACATTGAAGATCGACGTCGCAAAGTTCGTGGATACTTGAGGGTCCACACGTTCACAGACATCATAGAACTCGACTGCCAGATCTCGCTTACACATCATTAAGGACAATGCATGCCCCTGATTTCGCAACGCGTAGAGCAAGCTCGTAACGGCACTAACGATAAGGTAATTTGCCGAATGGCCTCAGGGTGGGCAGTCATGGGGGACGTCCAATTTTTACAGGGTTACTGCCTGTTGCTACCCGACCCCGTTGTCCCTAGCCTCAACGATCTGAGTACCGAGGCCAGAGTAACCTACCTGCTGGATATGGCCCGCCTTGGAGACGCCGTCCTGGAGGCGACCGCGGCACTTCGCGTGAACTACGAAATCCTGGGAAATACTGAGCCAGAATTGCACTGCCACATTTTTCCTCGTTTCGCCTCGGAGCCGGAGCACCGTCGCAAAATGCCCGTATGGTTTTATGACTGGAAAACAGCGACGCCCTACGATGAGCAGGCGCATGGTGAACTGCGCAAGAGAATTGCTCAGTTATTGAGTTCACCAAGCCACAGCGTGGAACGTGCCTGATTTATAAGAGTAAATAACCTGCAGCTTCTGGCCGATTGCAGCCCTTCGCATGAGGCCGCCATGGGTCGATAGCTGCAGTTAGCGAGCGCGCCCCTTTCGCGACCCCGTACCTAGTTCGCGGGCAAGAGGATCACGAAGTTCTTTTTCATGTCTTCCAGCACGGTCCATTTGCCCTTGGCGCCCGGTTCGATAATGAACGTGTCGCCAGCGGCCAGTGTGATGGGGGCACAACCCTCAAGCTCGATGACGCAGCATCCACTCAGGACATGGCAGAACTCCCAAACTTTGTAGTCGATCCGCCACGCTCCGGTGCTGGCTTGCCATTCTCCGGAAATGCGACCTTGCTGTTCATCGTGATAGTACTTGGACGTCAGCGTATGAGGGGTACCTTCCACGACCTCTTCAAAAAAGGGAAGGTCGCGCACCGGTTGGATATCCAGTTCGCGGAACACGGTCAATGTCTTGTTCATGGCTTTTTCTCCAGCACGTTGTGGGTAGGGCGATACATCAAATAGGCTTCACCGGTTACGCCCAGCATTGGGTGCGGAACGATTTGGCAGGTTTTAACAATTTGAAAACCGTGACGTTCGTAGAAGCGGCGTGCACCGTGGTTTTCTGCATAATCGATCAGGCATAGCCCATCCAGGCCAGAGTCCTCAGCACGCTGCTGGGCGTGGCGAAGAAACTCGACGCCCAGCCCCCGGCTACGCCAGGCCTCATCCAGAGCCAAGCTGGATATGTACAAGGTGTCGGGTATTTCCATATCGGAATAAGGCGCGAGGACCGGGTCTGTCTCAACAGGCCTGTCAGGGGTCTCGCGCAAGGCATAGCTATGCATCATGCCGATGACGCGCCCTTCGAAAGTGGCCATCAAGCAGTTCTTGTAGGAAAAGTCGCCCTGCTCCCTGGCATAGCGAGACGCACCGACACTCAGCAGTGCTTCTCCCGGTGCGGCAAGCTTGCTCCATATGTAATCGGCCATCCCCTCCGATGTCAGTTGAAAGAAGCGCGCAATATCGTGCGCGTCCGAGGCTTGAGCGGGTCTGAAATCGATAGGCACGTACAGTGCTCCCATGGAATCGGGTGGTTAGTTCTCAAGGATTGCGCCTTTGACAGGGTGGCAGGGTAGGCGGTTTGAACGGTTCCCATTATTCTCTGGGCGAACACCGTCAGCACGGCGTGCGACGCTGCCTCATGCTTAAAGGCACGGCTCAGGCCTGGGGAATCGATCGTGTAGTTGTCGGAGGTGGTGAGGCGAGAGGCGGGGCGATGTGCAATTTCATGGAGGGATGGCCGGAAGCAAAGCAGGGTTGCTTCCAGATGGGGTCGTATTTCACGAAAGGCGGCTACCGACCCAGAGCGGTCTGTCGTCAAGGGCAGCAATCGACCCAGAGCAGTCAGTCAGATTCTGAGCGATAGCCAGATGGCTTGTACCTTTTGCTTTTTTCTAACGTGGATGCTCTCCAAAGAAGCGCCTTCAACAGAACGGTGCTAGTCGCCACTTTGCTACATTTCTGCGTCGTAGACGGGCCGCTGGAGCGACAAACTCAGTTTGGCGCACAGCTTGGTCACCCAGGCTCGAAATAGACCTGCGTCCGTGTATCCCATCACCAGCAACCCGCTGGGCTCAATCGAGACGCCTACGTGCCCCTTGCTGTCTGGTGAGGCAAACCAACAGCCTTGAGCTTCGATCCAGCCATCCATCTCGCGATAGACTGATAAAACCTTATTCCAATCATCGGCTGAGAGGTCGTACGGTAGGTTCAAGGTGATGGTTTGCTGCATTGGTTATGTGTCCTAGTGGGAGTGCCCAGAGGAAAGGCGGGCCAAGTAGCCTGCCGGCATCGGCTAGTACCCGACGGGGTGGAAAGGTTGCTTCTGGCCGGTTGCTGCATATCGCGGGCTGCAATCGAATGCTGTCCTCCGAGAAGGACCGCTATGGGGCGATAGCGGCCTCAATGACCGGCTGCTATGGCCCCAAAGCTGACGCTCATGCAAAGGCTTAATTGGTTATATCATTACACCTTTAAAGCTTCCACGAGTCGTGAGATGATTAATCTCTCAGTTAGATTTAATTTTTTAAATAATTAAGGAGCTTGCTGAAATGAGAAAAAATCCTGACCCGCAACCAGGTTTTATATACATCTTTCGAGATCACTTAAATAACAATCTGATTAAAGTTGGATTTAGTAAAGATCCACTCGCTAGGAGAAAACAACTTCACACTACCGGAACCGCGTTACCAATGACGATTTACCATGTTTGGCGCGTTAGTGATAAATATTTAGCCGAGCAAGCTGCTCACGAAATCTTAAGAGGCCACAGAGTAAATGGGAGGCGAGAGTTTTTTGAGATTGCTCCTTTGCCACATTTCAGCAGCTTCGAGCGAACTGATTATGATATCACCAGTGATTTTTTATATACCCTGACAGGACTCATAGAAGAGGGGTGGAATTTTCTGGAGATAACATATCAAGATGCTTCTCTGGAGGATATATACGAAGCCCATCAGAAACTTACGTAAAAGTTCAAGGATCAACCGGTTATCACGACTGGCAGAGTTGGAAAGAACTGGATAAATATCATCACCTACCATGCGCCTTTCATGAAAATCAGTTATTGACCGTTGGCTGCCACTCGCGGAAGGCAGCTATCGGCTAATAGCTGACACTCCGCTTGCCTGCAAAACCAGGGGCACTCCACAGACATTAGTAGGACGGATTCAAGAATAGAAAGATGAGACGAGCTTCTCTGCAATATTCACAGGGACTTTTGGCGAGACTGCCAGTATGTCAGAAATCTTTGCGTCACTAAAGTGTCCGCACCTGCTTCTGATTTCCATTGCCGCGTGGAATAGATTTCCTCCAAGTCTGCTGAAGAGTTGATTCGCTATTTTATATTTTTGAACGCTAACTTTTGTTGACGGGTCACCAATCGCCTTAGAAACCGCTAACGAGAAATTCACGGCTAATCCCTCTTCAAGCCAAGTAGCCCCTTTACCATGGGGGTGGCCTGGTCGAGGGTCAAGCAAGTGGATTGTTTCATGTGCCAATTCATAGATCGCTGTAGGCCAGTAGCCAGCAGCGTTGAGGCTCAGTTCTGCGAATCCACCGTCAAGACGGACAGTATTCCTGACGTGAGGGCCGTCTGCGACAAAGGCTGGGCGTAGAAGCGATTTATTCGGGTTCCTCTTGCCAAACAATTGCTGAGCACATGAATCAAGTTTAACTTGCAACTCCCACATTAGATCAGGACATTGGTCTGGGCGATCATTAGGGCAAATGAAATTAATTTGCATCTTAAGAAATTCCTCCTCTGGAAGGATACTTTTATATCAGGCATACTTCATGCCCGCAATTTCAAGTCGCCAACACCTAGATGCAAAAGCCCAATAAAAATTTGGCTGAAGTTTTCAGGCCATTAGGGTGGAGTTAGAGCATGAGATGCTATTCTAGATTTACAAACCTTCGTCGAGGCCCACAAGTCTCAATAGTCGGGGGCCGTTGAATGTGTGTTTTTTTGTAAGAGTACGCCGGCATCCCACTGGATACTATTGGCCGATTACACTCTGGTAAAGAGCGTAATCGACCGGAAGCAGAACCACGCCAACTCGGCACTGATGGATGCTAAAACCTGCCAATTGATGCTGCGATTTCTCAATTTCGATTTTCAGGGTGCACTCTTTCAAGCAAAACACTCTCAAGCTCATCGACGTCTAGGAGATCCCAATTCCCCTCTCTGACCTCTCTAAATTTTTCGAGCATTCTGCGATGCAAGTCCAGCGTTGGCATATGTGCGTTGAGGTTTCGCCCACTGAAATCTTGGAATCGGTCAAGCTGATCGATTAGTATCGAGCTGATGCTGATGTATTCAGCCTCATTATTTCCATCGAAGCCCGGAAATTGTGGTGCTGTTGTAAAAGGATGTGTTTTGGCTAGCAAGGAAATTTTGTCGTTCTCGTTTAACTCAGCGTACGACGTTTCGATAAAACTCCACATCTCTAGGATATCAAGCACCTCTCGCAGCTCGGGAGGCTCTTCCCCCGACTCGAAAGGAACGCCCGGATATTTCCATGCAAGGCTCCATTCGTTCTCGGTATAAATAGCTGTACGTAAGAAATCCGGATCGACCTCGCCCGCAACGTCCAGCTTGTCGTACAACTCGCATAGCATCAGCGTTATCAACCGTTCGCCATTAGTCAGTTTCATTGAGCCCCCTCAAAAATTTTCCCGTCGATCATCCGATATTTGCTTTATCTTGGGTAAAAATAAATTTATACCTGCAAAAGCCTGCCGGCCCGCGAGCGTTACGTCTTCTAACGACTGGGCGGCAGCAATGACCCCCGCCTTTCGCAAAAGCTCGTCGGAAAGCTCCATTGCAGGATTGTCGGTGCCCCTAAAGAGATAGCTACTTTCATTCAACGTAGTGCAGTAAGTTACAAGTTGTGCAGATATATTTCTGAGATCAAGACCACGAAGATCACGTTGCATGCACGATGGGCCTATCGCAGAAACCGTCTGAAGCATCGCTCGTGTGGACTGGAGGAGTTGGTGTGATTCGGCCACGTATCGGTGGTTAACCATTCGATCACGCACGAGTTCGGCTTGGGAGGCCGACTTGGCTGAAGCCCGTGCCTCGACTGCTGCCCAGATGGCGCTACCTATTGAAGCTAACGCAGATATTAGCCCTAGCCACCATATGAATGTATCCACAATGCCTCCTGCACTGAGCTTCTCTAAACCGCTGTAAACAGCGGCCAACACTTTTATACATCAGATCGCTAAAAATCAAATGGTACCTGTGCCGTCCCTACCTCGAGCGCCTTACGCCGTCGGCGGAAAATCTAGATTGATTGAATTGCCCCTGAGTTGCTAGGAATCTGACTGGCAGCTTTTGGCCGGTTAGCGACGGCCTGGCAGTGAGCCGTCGCTATGTGCCGAGTCAAACCTCTGTCTGCTCAGCCATCTCCAGGGCGTCATCTACCTCGATCCCGAGATATCGAACGGTGCTTTCAAGCTTGGTATGGCCGAGCAGCAGTTGAACCGCCCCCAGGTTCTTCGTCCTGCGATAAATCAGTGATGCTTTCGTACGCCTCATTGTGTGAGTGCCATACATGGCCGGGTCAAGGCCTATGACATGCACCCATGCTTTGACGATACGGGCATATTGCCGAGTGGAAAGGTGATCGGAGGCATGCAGCCGGCTCGGAAAAAGGCAGTCCTCACTGCGGAGTTGTGCCTGGTGTATCCAGGTTTCGAGAGCCATCCGTGTTTGCTCCGTGATCTCAAACTGAACTGGTCGATGAGTTTTCTGCTGCATCACGATGGCTCGCGATGACACGTGCTCGCCATGAGCAACGTCGCGCACACGGAGCTTGGTCAAATCGCAGGCTCGCAGTTTGCTGTCGATGGCTAAATCGAAGAGCGCCAGATCTCGAGTTCTCTCGGCGATTTGCAGTCTCACTCGAATCGCCCAGATATCTCTCAGGCGGAGCGGTGCCTTCTGTCCGACTAGTTTTCCTTTGTTCCAGGGCTGATGGCTGTAGGTAGCAATGGTGTTCATGGAAGTGTCCTCCGCATACAGGAGGACAAGGATGGTTAGCTCGGGCAAGGGACGCTAACCGGCCAATAGCTGCCTGTCACGATTAGCCCGGTTGTCGCGATCAGCCGATTTAGAACGCACTGCTCAGAGGTGTTCCCCACACCCGTTGAAGGTACCCACTAAGGGCACCTTTTTTCAGCTCTATCCCCAACGTGGCCAGACTTAAAGCAAGTCTTCAAGCTGCATCGTCAAAATGATTTTCCCGACGTTTTCGGAAGACTCCATCCGGCGATGCGCATCGGCAGCCCGTGCTAGCGCAAAGATGCTATCGACAACCGGCTCAAGGCTTCCGGCACCCTCGAAGCGATCAAGCCAGTGCTCGCGGAAGCGCTTGATCATGGCGTGTTTCTCCGGTTGCGTGCGCGACTTCATGACCGTACCGATGATTTGCAAGTGGCGATAAAGAATGTCCTCCAGCGCCACCGTGACGTTGCCGCCACCGCCGAGAATCCCCACCTGAATGAGGCGGCCGCCGCGTGCAAGGGACGCGACGTTGCGGGCGAAGTAGGGCTCACCGATAAAGTCGATGATCACATCGACGCCGCGGCCCTGGGTTTTGTCGGCGATCACTTCAGCGAAGTCCTGCGTCTTATAATCGATCGCCACGTCAGCGCCCAAATGCTCGACACGCGCCAACTTGCTGCCTTCGGTCGTCGCATACACCGTGGCGCCGGTGGCGTAAGCCAATTGCACAGCGGCAGACCCGACGCCGCCGGCGGCCGCGTGAATCAGCACCGAATCGCCGGCTTTGAGCCGAGCCAGGTGCATCATCGCTTCATGGGCCGTGACGAAGACCTCGGGAATGGCTGCCGCGTGTACATAGTCAAGCTGCGCGGGGATGTGCATGGCCATGCGGTAATCGATGCGTGCCAGCTCGGCGTAGGCACCGCCGCCGACCACGCCCATGACTCGATCTCCGACCTCGAACCCTGTCACCGCGTTACCTTTGCCAATCACTTCGCCGGCGATTTCCAGGCCGATGATCAGCGAGTCACCGAAATTCGGATGGCCGTACCCGCCGGTCCGGTGAGTCAGATCCGCACGGTTCACTCCGGCGGCATAGACACGCACCAGCAGGTCGTCAGGACGCACTTCAGGATTGGCGAACTCTACGAGTTCCAGAACGTCTGGTGCACCAAATTCTGTGATGTTGATGGCTTTCATTCAGTTGTTCTCCGTTTCATTGAACGTGGCGTTGGCGATAGCAGATGCGGTAATGGCGCCAGGGAAGCCCACATAAAAAGCCAAGTGCGTGATCGCTGCCGCCAGTTCATCGTGGGTCACACCGTTGTCAGCCGCCCGGCGCAAGTGAGCAGGCAACTCTTCCGAATGACCAGCGGCTATCAATGCCGCCACGGTGATCAGGCTACGGTCGCGCGGGGACAGTGCCGGATCGCTCCAGATGAGTGGATAAAGCGTTGAGTCGACGAATTGCGCCAGCTTCGGCGTGAATGCGCGCGCCGCTTCGCGAGGACTATTGAAGTTGAGCTTGGACATGGGCGAGTTCCTTAAACCTGGCTGATGAATTTGTGGGTGAGATAGTGTTCGATGCCTTCAATGCCGCCTTCGGAGCCGTGACCGCTTTCTTTCATGCCGCCGAACGGGAGCTCGGTAGCGACGATGCGGTATTGGTTGATGCCGATCATCCCGGCCTCCAATCCGTCAGCGACATCAATGGCCGTGCGCGCGCTGGAGGTGAAGGCGTAAGCCGACAGTCCGTAGGGCAGGCGGTTGGCTTCTTGCAGTCCATCGGCCAGTTCATCGAACGGCATCAGCACGGCGATGGGGCCAAAGGGTTCTTCGTGCATGACGCGGGCGTTCATCGGCACATCCGCCAGCACCGTGGGTTGAAAGAAGTAGCCTTCACCTGGCAAGGCTTCGCCACCTACCAATACCCGTGCACCTTTTTCGACGGCATCGGCGACCAGTTCTTCCATCTTTGCCAATTGCCTTGGGTTGGCCAAGGGGCCGACCTGGATGTCCGGATGCAGGCCTTCACCGATCCTCAGGGCTTGGGTCGCCGCGACAAAATGATCGACAAAGGCTTGATAGGCGCCACGCTGGATCAGAAACCGAGTGGATGAAATGCACACCTGCCCGGTGCCGCGAAAGCGGTTGGCGACACCTTCGATGGCGGCTTTTTCAATGTCGGCATCCTCGAACACCAGCACCGGTCCGTGCCCACCGAGTTCAAGGGTGATGGGCTTCACGCCTTCGGCAGCTCGTGCAGACAGCAGGCGCCCGATGGGCACCGAACCGGTGAAGGTCACTTTGCGAATGATCGGCGAGGCGATCAGATGGCTGGACACTTGATCCGGTACGCCGAAGACCACTTGCAAAACCCCCTTGGGCAATCCTGCATCGTCGAGTGCACGCGCCAGGGCCAACGCTGTGGAGGGACTTTCTTCACCGGGTTTGAGAATGACGCTGCAACCCACGGCCAGCGCTGCCGAGAGCTTGCGTGCCGGGGTGATGGCCGGGAAATTCCACGGTGTAAAGGCGGCCACTGGGCCGATGGCCTGGCGCTTGACCAGTTGCAACACTCCTGGACGGTTGGCCGGGACCACGCGGCCATCGATACGCCGGGCGCTTTCGGCAAACCATTCGAAATACTCCGCCGCGCGGGTCACTTCATCGAGGCTTTCACTCAGCGGCTTACCTTCCTCCAGGGTCATCTGCGCGGCGATTTGCGGTGCGCGTTCGAGGATCAGGTCGGCGGCACGCTTGAGGATCTTGGCGCGTTTGTCAGGCACGGTCTGGCGCCATTGCTCGAAGCTCAGGCGAGTTACTTCCAAGGCGTGATCAAGGTCGCCTGCGGTGGCGAGTGGGACGCGGCCTATTTCCCGGCCGGTTGCCGGGTTGACGACGGCGGCAGTATCGCGCCCTTCGGCACTGATCCATTCACCACCGATGAAAAGATAAAGTGGGTCGTAGGAGGTTTTCATGATGCGCCCTTCAGTTGGTTGTCAGAGATTCGGATGAAACCCGGCGCCTGTTCAGGCGGCCTGTGCAACCAAGTTTATGGAAGGAGTGCCCATTGATTTAGACGGGCCAAAGGGAATCATTGTTGTCGCCAGAGGTAATATCGAGCCGCGGGCTGAACGTGTAGCATCCGGAAAAAATGCGCGTTATCACGGGTGAGCGTCAGATCTACAGGAAGGTCGCGATGGATAAGCTTTCGAACATGTCGGTGTACATAAAGGTTGTCGAGATGGGCAGTTTCACGGCCGTGGCCAATCATCTGGACTCCACGGTCGGTAACGTCTCGCGTGCTGTCTCTGCGCTGGAAAACGTGCTCGATGCGCGCCTCTTGCAACGCTCGACCCGACGCCTGTCGGTCACCGATGCGGGGCGACGGTTCTATGAGCGCTGCACGAAAATTCTGGCTGATCTGGAGAGTGCCGAAGCCGAAGCCAGCAATGCCGCGCTGGAGCCTCGGGGAACACTGAGGGTGCATTGCGTTCCCGGACTAGCCCGGCATCTGGTCACCGGGGCCGTGCTGGAATACCGCCAACAATTCCCGGAAGTGACCGTGGATTTATTGCTCTCGCAACGCATGCCTAACCTGTTGGAAGACCAACTGGATGTCTCGATTCTGATCGCCCGTGCACTCCCCGATTCGGCGTATGTCAGCCAAAAGATCGGTGTCAGCCATTGTGTGCTGGTGGCGTCGCCAGACTACCTGGCCCGGCATGCGGCCCCGGAGACGCCTGAAGATCTGCGCGATCACCAGTGTCTGTTGTTGGGTACCGTGGACTATGTGCGGGATGAGTGGCAGCTAAAGAGCAAAGCCGGGGACGCGACATTTGTCCCGACAGGTCCAAGTTTCAGCGTCAACGATATGGATGCGATGGCGCTTGCCATTCGAGAGGGCGCGGGGATTGGCTTGCTGGCCGGATTCACGGCCATCGACGATTTGCGTTCCGGCAAGCTAGTGCGGGTTTTGCCTGACTACCATACCTATGAGCGCAACGTGTACGCCGTCTATACCTCTCGGCAGTTTGTCGATGCAAAAATCACCCGATTTATTGAAGCGATGAAAGATCGGGTTGGCAGTCAGCTGGCAGCCACGGCCCAAGCACTGATCGATTGAAACACTGCGTGGCAAAAAGGTATTTGCGCCTCGATGAGACCACTCTCCGAGGCGCAATGATGGGCGAACATCTGACTTAGCCCTGGCTGCAACGGCCCATGACGCTATAGGCCAGTACGTGCTGTTTGCCTTTTGAATCCTGATAGGTCATGTGCGTCGGCACTACAGCGCAAATATCTGGCACCGGGTCTTCAGAGATGACCTTTGCGACATCAAGGTGGGTGCCATAACCGTATTGCTCGACAGGTTGAGTATTTGCAGCGCCGTCCTGTGCCGCTACCACAGAGCTGAAGCCCAAGAGTGCGACGATGATCATTGCCGTTTTCATAATGAGATTTCCTAAAGTAAGTGTGATGTTGCTGGCAGGACGTACTTTAGGTTCGAGGGCTTTCTGGAAACAGGAGCGAATCAGGGAAAGACTTTTCTAAATTCCGAACACAATGTGGGGATGTCTGACGTGAAGGCAATTCGTCTGTGACCGTCCGCTATTGGCCGAAAGTACCCAGCGGCGCACGTCTAGCAAGAGCACTATCTCTACTGAATATTGTGAAAACGTACCGATTCCCTAACAACATTCGCAGCACTATCCCAACTGATAATCCAGCCAAATACGATGCGTACCATCAGCATCGACCTTAATCCCGCCCGTCCCCGATATCCCTTGCAAATCCCCTGTTCCACTACCAGCAACTATGCTGAAAAACTCATCTGCGCGATTGGTGCCCGTAGTGGACGCGGAATGAATGAAATTGAACGTCCCCTGCCGACCATTCACAGTTCCATCGAAACTTTCCAGCGCCATGTAGCTGCCCGTTCTGGTCATTGGATCGAAGGCCGCAGTAAAGACCGTGGAGGACGTCCCGCTTATGTCGCCCGAATAGATTTTCTCCATGGTGCTGACGGACACGGGCAACGCGGTGGTGATTTCCGGCACCGGCGAAACGCCTGTCGGGGTGAAATCTCGGGTGGAAAACGTGGCTGATGCTTCCATGCGGGTTTGCCTCTGTCCTGATGAGTTAGGGGTTCACTTTACTCGCGGCACAACAGCATCCTCAACTCGTTCGGAATGCTCTGACCAGCCGCGATACAGCGAATCGCCCACGCTGCTGACCAGTTCTGTTCAATCACCCGCCCAAACCATCGTCTGCACCACGATATGCGGATGACTGTGCAAAGGCTCCCACTCATCAATAAACGAAAAACCCTGCTTCAAATACAAATTCGCAGCCCTGGCGTTTTCCGGCGAGACGTCCAGATAGACCCGCTCAAACCCACGCTCCAGAGCCCGAGACTTTACCGCCTCTACCAATAGCGCCGCCGCTCCTGAACCCCGGCCCACGGGCACGACCCACATGCCAATCAGGTTAAAGCGCCCCCCGTCACTAATCGCAGCGCCAATCATGCCAATGGGTTCGTCGCCGTCAAACGCCAACCAGAATTGTGTTCCCTGCGAAGACGCACGCTCTTGCCACTGTTCATCGGTGTAGGCGACTGCCGTCTGGTGACTCACGCCAAATGCGGTGGGTGCATCAAGAAGCGCGGCGAGACGGACGTACTTCAGAAGCCTCCAGTCTTTTGTTTCGGTGAGTCGGATGTGCACGAGCGGTCGTTCTCCATAACATTTCAATTCACTGGGTTACCCGAACCAGGGGCCTGATGCGGGCAACGATCTGAACGGCCCACTGTAGCCGAACCCGCTCTGCACCCGTTACACCCGTCGGGTAGCAGCGCCCCTCGGAAAGCCCGCCACCCGATTTCCTGTATACAAAATAAAAAAATCCTGTTTACACTAATCCACGCCTACGACATCGGTAATCGCCGATGCGTATTGCGACGGTCTTAGCCATGCAACACCGACACTTGCTCGCCCCCCTCGAGCGTCATCTCCGAATGTCGTTCATGCCAGTCCCCCTCCTCGTCCCCTTGGCTAAGGCCAATCGCGACTCGCAGGACGGCCCGGACCTGTTACCCAATACCTTTCGTCACCGCCTGAGCCCGCCAAGGACATCCCCTTGCGCCGAGCCCAAGCGTGCGTTCGCGCACTGATCGAGCCCGCCGGCAACGCCGTATTCCCATACAGCGCCGGGCGGCACGGGCTTTGCTCGGGTCGCTGACCGGGTGCCGGTACACATTCCAGCTGAAAACAAGACTCCCAAGAGGAGAGGAACACCCATGCCCAAGACATTACTGGTCAAGAACGCCGAACTTCTGGTGACGATGGACGGCGAACGCCGCGAGATCAAACGCGGCGGCCTGTACATTGAGGACAACGTGATCAAGCAGGTCGGCCCCAGCGATGAGCTGCCGCAGCACGCCGATGTGATCCTGGACATGACCGGCAAGGTGGTCATCCCCGGTCTGGTCAACACCCACCACCACATGTACCAGAGCCTCACCCGCGTGGTGCCGGCGGCGCAGGACGGCGAGCTGTTCAACTGGCTGACCAACCTGTATCCGATCTGGGCACGCCTGACGCCGGAAATGATCGCGGTGTCGACTCAAACCGCGATGGCCGAACTGATCCTGTCGGGCTGCACCACCTCCAGCGACCACCTGTACATCTACCCCAACGGTTGCAAGCTGGACGACAGCATCCACGCCGCCGGGGAAATCGGCATGCGCTTCCACGCCGCGCGCGGCAGCATGAGCGTCGGCCGCAGCCAGGGCGGCCTGCCGCCTGACTCGGTGGTGGAGAAGGAAAGCGACATCCTCAAGGAGTCCCAGCGCCTGATCGAGGATTACCACGACGCCAGCCATGGCTCGATGCTGCGCGTGGTGGTAGCGCCCTGCTCGCCGTTCTCGGTCAGCCGCGACCTGATGCGCGAAGCAGCGGTGCTGGCGCGCCAGTACGGGGTGTCGCTGCACACGCACCTCGCGGAGAACGTCAACGACATCGCCTACAGCCGCGAGAAATTCGGCATGACCCCGGCCGAGTACGCCGAAGACCTCGGCTGGGTCGGCCATGACGTCTGGCACGCCCACTGCGTGCAGCTCGACCAGCATGGCATCGAGCTGTTCGCCCGCACCGGCACCGGCGTCGCCCACTGCCCGTGCTCGAACATGCGCCTGGCCTCGGGCATCGCGCCGATCCGCAAGATGCGCGACCACGGCGTGCCGGTCGGCCTGGGGGTCGACGGTTCGGCGTCCAACGACGGCGCCAGCATGATCGGCGAAGTGCGCCAGGCCCTGCTGCTGCAGCGCGTCGGTTTCGGCCCGGATGCGATGACCGCTCGCGAGGCGCTGGAAATCGCCACGCTGGGTGGCGCCAAGGTGCTCAACCGCAATGACATCGGCGCCCTGGCGCCGGGCATGATCGCCGACTTCGTGGCCTTCGACCTGGGCCATGTGTCCTACGCCGGCGCCCATCACGACCCGCTGGCGGCGCTGGTGTTCTGCACGCCGACCCAGGTTCACACCAGCGTCATCAACGGCCGCGTGGTGGTCAAGGATGGTCGCATCACCACCATCGACCTGCCGCTGGTACTCGAACGCCACAACCAACTGGCCCGCCAGTTGGTCATCGGCGAATAACCCACCCCGGTCGCTGCGCCCGCAACGGCGCAGCAGCCGGATCACTGCTGCCTTGCCTTCACCGTATTCATCCCGTGCGACTGAGACCGTGCTGTTAGACGCATCAAAAAAACAAAAGCGAGCTATTCACCATGACTTCTCCTGCTTCATCCCTCCCGGAAGACGAGAACCTCGGCGTCGGCGCCAACCTGGCCTACGGTCTTCAGCATGTGCTGACGATGTATGGCGGCATGATCGCCGTGCCGCTGATCATCGGCCAGGCGGCCGGCCTGAGCGCCACCGACGTGGGCCTGCTGATTGCCGCGTCGCTGTTCGCCGGTGGCCTGGCCACCCTGCTGCAGACCCTCGGCATCCCCTTCTTCGGCTGTCGCCTGCCGCTGGTGCAAGGGGTGTCGTTCGCCAGCGTCGCGACCATGGTCGCCATCATCGGCAATAACGGTACTGGCGGTCTGTCAGTGGTGTTCGGCGCGGTGATGGTGTCGTCGTTCGTCGGCCTGCTGATCACGCCGGTGTTCTCGCGAATCATCAAGTTCTTCCCGCCGCTGGTCACCGGGATCGTGATCACCACGATCGGCCTGACCCTGATGCCGGTCACGGCGCGCTGGGCCATGGGTGGCAACAGTCAGGCCGCCGACTTCGGCAGCACGGCCAACATCTCCCTGGCGGCGTTCACCCTGGCCACGGTGTTGCTGCTGAGCAAGCTGGGCAGCGCCAGCCTCTCGCGCCTGTCGATTCTGCTGGCGATCCTTATCGGCACCCTGGTGGCGATGGCCTTTGGCATGGCTGATTTCTCCAAGGCCTTCGACGGTCCGCTGGTGGCGTTGCCCGGCATCCTGCCGATGGGCGCTCCGGAATTTCAGCTCGCGGCCATCCTGTCGATGCTGATCGTGATCGTCGTGACCATGGTCGAAACGTCGGCGGACATTCTCGCCGTCGGCGAAATCATAGACACCAAGGTCGACTCCAGACGCCTCGGCAACGGTCTGCGTGCCGACATGATTTCCAGCGCCCTGGCGCCGCTGTTCGGCTCGTTCACCCAGAGCGCCTTTGCGCAGAACGTCGGTCTGGTGGCGGTGACTGGCGTCAAGAGTCGCTACGTGGTGGCCTATGCGGGGATGATTCTGGTGGTGCTGGGGTTGCTGCCGGTGATGGGGCGACTGGTTGCCGCCGTGCCTACCGCGGTTCTCGGTGGTGCCGGCGTGGTGCTGTTCGGCACCGTCGCGGCCAGCGGCATTCGCACCTTGGCGCAGGTCGACTATCGCAACAACATGAACCTGATCATCGTGGCCACCTCGATCGGCTTCGGCATGATCCCGATCGCCGCGCCGAGCTTCTATCACCACTTCCCGGCCTGGGTCGAAACCATCTTCCACTCCGGCATCAGCTCGTCAGCGATCATGGCGATCCTGCTCAACCTGCTGTTCAACCACCTGCGGGCTGGCAATTCGGACAATCAATCAGTGTTTGCCGCTGCCAGCGAGCGCACCTTGCGCTACACGGACATCTCCGGCCTGAACGATGGCGATTTCTTCCGCGACGGCAAGCTGTTTGACTGCGACGGCAAGGAAGTGCCGATCGTGGAAAGCGACGAGGCGCATGAGCAAGGTCATGCGCCGCGTAAAAGGAGTGTCGAGCAGGTGCACTGAGCCAGCCTGTT
>NZ_JANLNX010000024.1:0-82917 GCF_025466015.1 Pseudomonas sp. 5P_5.1_Bac1
GAAATATGGGTCAACAAAGAAATATGCGCACTATATTGCTCATTTACCCCGCAGTTGAGCATCATAGGCCCATCGGCGTAACTACCGCCCTGCCCTCCTATATAAAGGAACACCCAACCGCAATGAACATCCAACCCCGCAGCCTGGCCGCCACGCTGTTTCCTGTCGGCGTGCTGCTTATTGCAATGGCGTCGATTCAGTCTGGAGCGTCGCTCGCCAAAAGCCTGTTCCCGCTGGTTGGCCCGGAGGGCACCACGACGCTGCGCTTGCTGATCGCGAGCGTGATCATGTTGCTTCTGCTGCGCCCCTGGCGTGCACGGCTTACCGCCAGCACGCTGAAGACTGTGGTGGTTTACGGCGCCGCTTTGGGTGGTATGAACCTTCTCTTCTATATGTCGCTGCAAACTGTTCCGCTGGGCATCGCGGTGGCGCTGGAGTTCACCGGCCCGCTGGCAGTCGCGCTGTATGCGTCCCGCCGCCCGGTGGACTTTCTCTGGATCGGCATGGCCATCGCCGGCCTGCTGTTGCTGGTCCCTATCGGTGCGACCAGTTCGGGAATCGATCCGAAAGGCGCGTGCTTCGCCCTGGGCGCGGGGGTTTGCTGGGCGCTGTATATCCTTTATGGACAGAAAGCCGGTGCCGAGAACGGCATCCAGACCGCCGCCCTTGGCGTGGTGATTGCCGCGATAGTCGTTGCCCCGATCGGTATCGTTCATGCCGGTACTGCGCTGTTGAACCCGGCACTGATCCCGGTAGCCCTCGGTGTCGCGATCCTTTCTACCGCCCTGCCCTACAGCCTGGAGATGGTCGCCCTCACGCGCCTGCCGGCACGCACGTTCGGCACGCTGATGAGTATCGAGCCGGCATTCGGCGCTCTTTCCGGGCTACTGTTCCTCAACGAAGTGCTGAGCCTCACCCAATGGCTGGCGATTGCCGCCATCATTACAGCCTCCGTCGGCGCCACGATGTCCATGCGCAAGGGCGCCCCACCGCTGGTTGCAGCCGACTGATTGAGAAATATTTTCATTTAAAGCGATATGAGTGATTGTGTCGGCCCGCCAACCCTGTTTAAGCTGTGGACGGTATCTAATATGTTGAACCTTTCAAATCGGAGCAGGGACGAATAAGCATCAGGACGATGCCAAGTACACAAACACGGGCACAGACCCGCGAATGCGTTAAGGACAGGAATGAAACGAATTTTGCTCATCCTCGCCATTCTGGCCGTTGCCGGTTGTGCCGCGACCGCCAAGGACGAAGTCAAGCGTGGCAAGAAAGGGCTGCACATCAACTGCTCTGGCCTGTCCTCCTCCTGGAACAAGTGCTATAGCAAAGCTGAAAGCTCTTGCGGCACCAAAGGCTACAAGGTCATCGCAAAATCCGGCGACGGCGATGAAGAGCCCGGCGACTACCCGTTCGGCATCAATCCAGCGGGCTACACAAGCCGCAGCATGATCGTCATCTGCAAATAAGAAAGGGCAACCCGTGGGTTGCCCTTCTTTATTAATGCGACATTTTGCCGACCTAAGCGCTGATTGCCGCCGTTCTCTCCTGCAGCCACGCAAGCGCTGCACCGCTCAGCAATGGCTCGAGCCGACGCCGTACCTGTGCGTGATAGCCGTTCAGCCACTCGACATCCTCGCTACCGAGCCTTTCGATCAGCAGGCAACGTGTATCGATCGGGCACAGGGTCAAGGTTTCGAACTCAAGGAAGTCGCCGAACGCACTCTTTGCCGACTCGCGATTGAACACCAGGTTTTCGATCCGAACGCCCCACTGCCCCGGACGATAAGTGCCCGGTTCAATAGAGGTGATCATCCCCGTCTGCATGGCCGTCTGTGGCGCGGCGGCGGCCTGATAGGCAATCACCTGCGGCCCTTCATGGACATTCATGAAGTAGCCCACCCCATGACCGGTGCCATGGCCATAATCGACATGCTCTGCCCACAGTGGCGCCCGGGCGATGGCATCGAGTAGCGGCGACAGAATGCCCCGCGGAAACTTCACTCGCGACAACGCGATCATGCCCTTGAGCACCCGCGTGCAATCTTCTTTCTGTGCCTGACTAGGCGTCCCAATCGGCACCATACGGGTGATATCGGTGGTTCCGCCCAGATATTGCCCGCCGGAATCGATCAACAGCAGGCCATCGCCTTCGATCCGCGCGTGGGAGGCTTCCGTGGCCCGATAGTGCGGCATGGCCCCGTTGGCATTGAAGGCGGCGATGGTCGCGAAGCTGAGTGAAACGAAACCGGGACGCCGCGCCCTCTCGGCGCTCAGGCGTTCATCGACGGTTACTTCGGTAACCGTCTCGCGAGTCTGGGCGACCTCGAACCAAGAGAAGAACTCACACAGCGCCGCACCGTCCTGCTCCATGACCTGGCGGATGTGCGCAAGGTCCGCCTCGCTCTTGCGCGACTTGGCCAGGGTGGTCGGGTTGATGCCCTCCACCAGCCGCACGCCTTCATTAAGGTTCGCCAGCAGGCCACTGGTGACCTTGGCCGGATCGACCAACAGGCTGCTGCCCGCCGGAATCGCGGCGAGACTGGCGGAAATCGCAGGGTAATCCCGCACCTCTACGCCATCGGCAGCCAGAACCTTGCGCAGTTGAGCATCGACCTTGCCTTCACCGACAAACAGCAGCGCCGCATCGCGACTGACCAGCGCAAAGGAGACAAAGACCGGGTTGTAGGAAACATCACTGCCACGCAGGTTGAACAACCAGGCAATGTCATCGACGGTGGCAATGAAATGCCAGTCCGCGCCGCGCTCTGCGAGACTCTGGCGCAGGGCGTGCAACTTCTCCACCCGACTGACCGTGGCCTGCGGCGGCAAATGCTCGTAGACCGGATTGGTTGGCAGCGCCGGACGATCATCCCAGACCTCTGTGAGCAGGTCCTTGTGCATCAACAGGCGGACATTGCGCGCCTTCAACCGATCACCCAATTGCCGGGCCGAGGCCAGGGCCATGACCGCGCCATCCACTGCCACCGTGCCATCGGCGGGCGCATTATCGGCCAGCCAATCCAACGGACCGGGGCGACCCGGCTGCAGCTTGACCAGTTCTATCCCGCTGCCGGCCAATTCCCGCTCGGCCTGCTCCCAATAACGACTGTCGGCCCAGAGGCCGGCAAAGTCCGCGGTCAGCACCAAGGTGCCGACCGAGCCGTGGAAGCCCGAGAGCCACCGGCGTGCCTGCCAGTAGCCCGGCAGGTATTCGGAAAGATGGGGGTCGGCGGAAGGCACGAACAACGCATCGACCCCTTCGTTGCGCATCACCTGACGCAGGCGCGCCACTCGTGTACTGATCGCATCCTGCGCTGTCGGCTGACTGTTCATGCTTACTCCTGTCACTACCACGGCCATTCATTCTGGCCGCTGATAATGGAGCAGGCATCAGCCTCGGGCAACACCCCAGAACGGCGCAGGACGCAGCGCAGCCCTTATCGCGCGGGCCGCCTGGTCGATATCCGCCTCGTGGGTGAAACGTCCGAGGCTCAGACGGATGGTCTGACTCGCCAGGTATTCGTCATGCCCCAGCGCCAGCAACACGTGGGAAGGCGCACTGCTACCGGAGTTACAGGCCGAGGTGGAGGAAAATGCCAGTGTTGCGCCGAGTGCGGAGAGGTCCAGCGAATCGCCGCTGAAGGTCAGACTGAGGGTGTGGGGAATGGCGTGCTGGGGGTTACCGTTGAGCTGCAATCCGGAAATATCACGCAACTGTTCCAGCAGGCGATCACGCAAACATCGGATGCGTGCCACCTCCTCGTCCTGCACCTCGCCGGCCAGGGCGAACGCCGCACCCATTGCAGCGATCTGGTGCGTTGCGAGGGTGCCGGAGCGCAAGCCGCCTTCGTGACCGCCGCCGTGGATCTGCGCCTGCAACAGGGGTCGGGCGCGTTCGCCAACATACAGTGCACCGATGCCCTTGGGTCCGTAGACCTTGTGCGCAGAGAACGACACCACATCCAGCGGCCACTCGCTCAGATCGATTGCCACTTTGCCGGCCGCCTGCGCCGCATCCACATGCAACAGCGCGCCATGACGCCGAACGATTTCACCGATGGCGCGAACATCATTCAGGGTGCCCAGCTCATTGTTCACCAGCATCAGCGAGACCAGGAACGTGTCCGGACGCAAGGCCGCCAATACGGCGCGCGGGGTAATCAGCCCGTTCGTATCCGGGGTGAGGTAAGTCACCTCGAAGCCGGCGTCCTGCAACTGCCGGGCGGTGTCGAGCACGGCTTTGTGTTCGACCCGGCTGGTGATGATGTGCCCGCCGCTGCGGCCCTGGGCCAGGCCCTTCAGCGCGAGGTTGTTCGACTCGGTGGCGCCGGAGGTCCAGACCAGTTGATCGGCACGCGCGCCCACCAATGACGCAACCTGTTCCCGGGCCAGTTCAACGGCTTGCCGCGCCTGCTGGCCATAGCGGTGCGAACTGGATGCCGGGTTGCCGAAATTGCCGGCTGCGCCCAGGCACTTGACCATCACGTCAATGACTCGCTCGTCGACGGGTGTCGTGGCGGCATAGTCGAAATACAGCGGTAGATTTTCCATGGTTCAAGGCTCTCTGGCAGTTGTCGCCCAGGAACGCAGCGCGCTTCCCGAATCCTGATGCCATAGTGCCTCAAGCCAGCATAGAACTAATAATTATCAATTTTCATATTTATATAACTTTTAGTGGAAAAGCCCGATTAGCGCTGAACTTCCGCTTGGTCGCGCGCTTCAGAACAGATATCCCTTGCTGCTGGAGCGCCTACCATGCCCCGCCGGACCGACCGCAAGCACGGCGTGTTGTTGCTCGATACCCGCGAGAGCACGCCCGACCACGAACGCGCCGTCCACCGCAAGCTGGCCGAACACCTCGCGGCGCTGCTGCACACCGAGGTGGTGGACACCGAGGCCGATGACAGCGGTGACTTCTACTACCTCCCCACCTCGACGCTGATCGAGCCTGCGCGCTATCGGGAACTGGGCATCACTTCGATCGCCGATTTCTTCGGCGGCATGGTCACTCATCCCTACATGGCGACCAAAGCCATCTCCCACCCCTTGCCCGCCAGCGCCACCTTTCCGCTGGGCTGGACCGACGACTTCGCCCGCCGCGCCAGTGATGCCCTGCTCAAGGGCTACACGGTGTTCAGCATCGATGATGCCCGGCGCGCCGCAGCGCTTTTGTTCCAGGACGGGCCGCTGCGGCTGAAGCCGGTGCGGGCTACCGCCGGTCGCGGCCAAACGGTGATCGAAAACCTCAACGCCCTGGAAGCCGAGCTGCAGCAAATGGATGAAGACGAATTGGCCCTCTGGGGCCTGGTGCTGGAGGAGAACCTTGAGCAGGTTGAAACATTCAGTGTCGGCCAGGCACTGGTAGCCGGTATCACCTGCAGCTACTACGGCGTGCAGAGCCTGACAAACGATCACCAAGGCGTTTCGGTTTACGGCGGCTCGGACCTGGTGCTGGTGCGCGGCGGCTACGACGAACTGCTGCAACTGGAGCTGGAAGATCCGTTGCGTCTGGCAATCACCCAGGCCCGAACCTACGAGCAGGCGGCCATGCAGGCCTTTCCCGGCTTTCTCGCGTCCCGGCGCAATTACGACGTAGCCCGCGGCTTGACACCCCACGGCAGCGTGCGCAGCGGCGTACTGGAGCAATCCTGGCGCATCGGCGGCGCCAGCAGCGCGGAGTTGCTGGCGCTGCGGGCATTTTCCGAGGACCCGGCCCTGCAACGCATCCGCGCCTCGACCCACGAGGTGTTCGACGAGGTGCAATTGCCCGCGGACGCGACGCTTTTCTACCAAGGGGACGACTCTGAAGTCGGACGCATCTGTAAATACGCGAGGATCCGCGCCTATGACCATCCATAGCGAAACCCTCGACATCCTTGTCGACGGCGAAAATATCGCCGGAACGCTGCTCAGCCCCAGCGCGAAAGTCCCGGGCATCCTTTTCGTCCACGGCTGGGGCGGTAGCCAACAACGCGACCTGGCCCGGGCCAAGCACATCACCGGCCTGGGTTGCGTGTGCATGACCTTCGACCTGCGCGGCCATGAGAAAACCGAAAGCCAGCGCCGCAGCGTCACCCGCGAGCAAAATTTCGCCGATGTGCTGGCGGCCTACGACAAGCTGGTCGGCCACCCGGCGGTGGACACCAGTTCCATCGCGGTGATCGGCAGCAGCTACGGCGGCTACCTGGCCACCCTGCTCACTCGCCAGCGTCCGGTGAAATGGCTGGCACTGCGAGTGCCGGCGTTGTACTGGGATGACGAATGGAGCGCGCCCAAGCAGGGCCTCGACCGCCAGCGCCTGTCGCAATACCGCCTGATGACCCTCGGCCCCGGCGACAACAGGGCGCTGGCGGCTTGCGCCGAATTCTCCGGCGACGTCCTGTTGGTGGAGTCGGAGCAGGACGACTATGTGCCCCACAGCACCTTGATGAGCTATCGCTCGGCCTTCGTCTGCGCCCATTCGCTGACCCACCGGATCGTCGACGGCGCCGATCACGCGCTGTCCAGCGACCGCAGCCAGAAAGCCTACAGCGCCCTGCTCACCGCCTGGATCAGCGAGATGGTGATCGGCGCCCGGCTCGATCGCTATCCGCACCATTCACCCTGGTACTCATAGCGTCTGGTGCGGCGCCACCTGGCAGTGCAGCCCGCCCTCGGCGGTGCGTGCCAGGCTGCTGAGGGTCTGGAAGGCGGAAAAATTCACGCCCCGGGCCAGGTGCTCGCGCAGCAGATCGAGGAAAGGTTCCTGGTCGAAACTGCCAATGGCCGCCTCCCAGTCGGAGCGCGACTGCCATTGCAGGTATTGCAGCACCCGGCTGCCGTCGTCGCTGGCCTGCACGCTGATTCCCAGCAGCCCGGCATGTTCGAACGCGAGCCGCTCGCTGCGTGCCGCCAGGGCGTGGGCCAGGGCGTGCTGGTGCAACGGGGCCACTTCGAATTCGATCAGTTGGGTGAAACAGAGGCTGTTTGCTACCGCCATCATGAAAAATCTCTCCGTTGTCGGGTTGGCCGGATCAGCGAGTAACGCGTTGAGCTTGGGGGCGGCCTTTCGCGAGCAAGCTCGCTCCTACAGGTCTCCCGCCTAAACAATGCACGGCAGGTATGCACTTGTGGTGCATGGCCCGGCACGGTAAAACCTCCAGTTAGCTCAAGGTCAAGAGAATCTTTTTATGCAAGACAAAAGCCTGAGCGTCGGCCAACTGGCCACGCGCAGCGGCGTCGCGGTCACCGCGCTGCACTTCTACGAGAGTAAGGGGCTAATTTTCAGTACCCGCAACGCCGGCAACCAACGGCGCTTTCCACGGGAAACCCTGCGCCGGGTCGCGGTAATCAAGATGGCGCAGCGCCTCGGCCTGCCGCTCTCAAGCATCCACACCGCGCTGCAGAGCCTGCCCAGCCATCGCGCGCCCAGCGCCGCGGACTGGCGGCGCCTGTCAGCACAATGGCGGGACGACCTGACCGAGCGAATAGACAAACTGATGCTGCTGCGCGATCAGCTCGACGGCTGTATCGGCTGTGGCTGCATGTCGATGCAGAGTTGCCCCCTGCGCAACCACCATGACCAGTTGGCCGAGCAGGGCCCCGGCCCGCACTTGCCGGAGCCCGCCGAGGAACACTGAGGTCAGGCCTGGCCGGTCACCTGTTTACGGTACTCGCCAGGCGCCAGGCCGGTGACTTTGTGGAAGACCTTGCGGAACGCGCCGGGGTCCTGGTAGCCGACACCCCAGGCGATCTGGTCGATGCTGCGGCGGGTGAATTCGAGCATCCGGCAGGCGCGTCCGACCCGCACCTGCTGGCAGTACTCAGTGGGTTTGAGCCCGGTGGCGCCGCGAAAACGCCGGAGAAAGGTGCGCTCTTCAAGGCCCGCGCATTCGGCCATGACCGCGACGCTGACGTCCCGCGCGCCGGTGCTCTGCAACCAGTGCTGAACCTTCAACACCGCTTCGTCGCCGTGGTCCAGGCGAGGACTGAAGGTGCTGCCCGCGGGCTTGAGCTGGACCGGCTGCACCGCCAGGAAACGCGCGGTTTCGCTCGCAAGGGTATGGCCCAGGAAGCGCTCCACCAGGTTCAGGCCGACTTCGGTCCAGGCCATCAGTCCGGCGCTGGTGATCACATCGCCGTCGTCCAGCAGCGGCAGGTTGGCCTCCACTTTGACCTGGGGAAAACGCTCGGCCAGCGACTGGGCGAAGGTCCAGTGGGTGGACGCCGAACGACCATCGAGCACGCCACTGGCGGCAATGAAAAACACCCCGACGCAGACCGATGCCAGCAATGCGCCGTCGGCGTGCCATTCGCGCAACTGCCCGCGATAGCGCTCCAGCACTTCGCTGGACAACTCCGAGCCCAGGCTCGGCGGCACGATCATCACCCGCGGCTGGTGGCGTGGCTGCGGCTGGCTGTCGAAGGTCACGCTCAGCGCGCCATCCACGTCCTGCCAGTGACAGACCCGCAGCGGCGCCTGTTGGCGCACACCAAGATCGGCGGCCAGGCGATTGGCCACGCTGAACAGGTCGGTCATGCCATATACCGCGGCCATCTGCGCCCCCGGGTACATCAAGATGCCGATCTCGGTTGCGTCGCCCACACAGGTCATTGTCAGTTTTTCCCGTCAAATTGTCGGTCGCGCCAATCTTCAACAGCGCCGCGCAAGCCTATAACTATCCGCCACACCATCACCATCCTCCTGAGGAAGCAGCATGAGCAAGCACGCCCTGATCATCATCGACATCCAGAACGATTATTTCCCCGGCGGTAAATGGACCCTGGCCGGCGCCGACGCGGCCGCCGACAACGCCGCCAAGGCGCTGGCCGCAGCCCGTGAGCGCGGCGACTTCGTAGTGCATGTACGGCATGAATTCGAATCCGCTGATGCGCCATTCTTCACGCCCGGTTCGGAAGGTGCGCGGATCCATTCGAAAGTGGCCGCCCGCGACGGCGAGGCCGTGGTGCTCAAGCACAAGGTCAACGCCTTCCTCGACACGCCGCTGCTGGGCCTGCTGGAAGAACAGCGGATCACCGACCTGACGGTGGTCGGCAGCATGAGCCATGTCTGCATCGATGCCGCGACCCGTGCCGCCGCGGACCTCGGCTACAACGTCAGCGTGCTGCACGACGCCTGTGCCACCCTCGATGTGGAATTCAACGGCGTGAACGTCCCGGCCGCCCAGGTGCATGCGGCGTACATGGCTGCGCTGGCGTTCGGCTACGCCAAAGTGATTTCTACCGAAGAATGGCTCGCGGCCTGAATCAGATCACCACGTTGCGCACGAAGCGAGTCGCCACCTCGCCGTCGTTGCGGTAGCAGTGGTTACGGTTGCTGGCGTAGCTGAGGAACTCGCCGGCAACCAGTTGGTGCTGCTGATCATCGATCAGCAGCGTCAGACAGCCTTCGAAGACGAAGACCTGCTCGCTGAAGCCTTCAGGGTCGGCGCTGGTGGTGTACAGCTCGCCCGGTTCCAGGCGCCACTCCCACAGTTCCACCTCGCGGCGGGCGGGGGTGCTGGCCAGCAGCACCGCCTTGCTGCCGGGGTGCTCGCCGGCCCAGGCCAGCTCGTTGATACGGCTGGAGTCGCGGTTGTCCGCAGCTTTGATCAGGTCGCTGAAAGCCACGCCCAGCGCTTCGGCGATCAGGTCGAGGGTCGACAGGCTGACATTTTTCTCTCCCGCTTCGATGGCCACCAGCATGCGTCGGCTGACACCGGAGTTCTGCGCCAGGGCGCTCTGGCTCAGACCCGCGTCGTGACGCAGGCGGCGCACGTTCTGACTGACGTGCTGCAAGACCGAAGCGCGTGAATTGGAATCTTTGTCCACGTGGGTGCTCACTCGAAAGGGTTTGCGCAGTATACTGCCCAACTTTGCCGCGCATTGTGCGTCGCCCCCTCTTCTGTGTGCAAGGTCATGACTACCAATACCCCCTCGCGTGCGTCCTTCACTTTCCGCCTGAGCAAGGCGGAACTGGTGCTGGTGTTCATCACCATGCTCTGGGGCGGCACCTTCCTGATCGTGCACAACGTCATGACTGTCAGCGGCCCAATGTTCTTCGTCGGCCTGCGCTTCGCCGCCGCCGCGTTGTTTGTCGGTGTCTTCTGCGCCCGTTCGTTGTCCGGCCTGACCATGCTGGAACTGAAAGCCGGGGTGCTGATCGGCGTGTCGATCATGCTCGGCTATGGCCTGCAGACCGTCGGCCTGCAAACCATCAGCAGCAGCCAGTCAGCCTTCATTACCGCGCTCTACGTGCCCTTCGTGCCGCTGTTGCAGTGGCTGGTGCTGGGGCGCCGCCCAGGCTTGATGCCAAGCCTGGGCATCGGCCTGGCCTTTGCCGGGCTGATGCTGCTGGCCGGCCCCAGCGGTGGCGCGGTGCAATTCAGCCCTGGGGAAATCGCCACACTGGTCAGCGCCGTGGCCATCGCCGCGGAGATCATTCTGATCGGCAACTATGCCGGCAAGGTGGACGTGCGCCGGGTCACCGTGGTGCAACTGGCCACTGCCTCGGCGCTGGCCTTCATGATGGTGGTGCCGACCCAGGAACGCCTGCCGGACTTCTCCTGGCTGCTGCTGACCAGCGCCATCGGCCTTGGCGCCATGAGCGCGGTGATCCAGGTGGCAATGAACTGGGCGCAGAAGTCGGTTTCGCCAACCCGCGCTACGCTGATCTACGCAGGTGAACCGGTCTGGGCCGGGATTGTCGGACGTATTGCCGGTGATCGCCTGCCAGGCCTGGCCTTGCTCGGCGGTTTGCTGATAGTCATCGCCGTGGTGGTGAGCGAACTGAAGATCAAACGCCGGGAAGAAAAGCCGGCTGAATGCGCCGCGGATGAGAAGGAAGCCGACCCGGGTCTCTAGCCAACCGGATGCTTGTCCTGCGGAAACTGTTATAAGAAAAAAGATTTTTCTTACAATTCTTGTAAGGTTCTGCGACAGCTTCATGGTTGGTGATCCCATGGCTGTTCCGTATGATCCCTTACAAATTTCCGCAGATTAGATATCTATGTCCTTGATAGTTCTGCTGCTTCTGCCATTTGTTGGGAGCTGTCTGGCAGGTGTCCTGCCGCACAACGCGCGTAACGCCGAATCCATGCTCGCCGGCATCGTTGCCCTGGTGGGCACGGTGCAGGTTGCCATGCTCTATCCGCAGATCGCCGATGGCGGGGTGATCCGCGAAGAAATCCTCTGGCTGCCGAGCATGGGCCTGAACGTGGTCCTGCGTATGGACGGCTTCGCCTGGCTGTTCTCGCTGCTGGTGTTGGGCATTGGCACCTTGGTGTCGCTGTACGCGCGTTACTACATGTCACCGCAAGACCCGGTGCCACGCTTCTTCGCCTTCTTCCTGGCTTTCATGGGCGCCATGCTCGGCCTGGTGATGTCCGGCAACCTGATCCAGATCGTGTTTTTCTGGGAACTGACCAGCCTGTTCTCCTTCCTGCTGATCGGCTACTGGCACCACCGCGCCGACGCCCGCCGCGGCGCCTACATGGCGTTGATGGTCACCGGGGCCGGCGGTTTATGCCTGCTGGCGGGGGTGATCCTGCTCGGCCATGTCGTCGGCAGCTACGACCTGGACAGGGTGCTGGCGTCCGGTGACGCCATCCGCAACCACGCCCTGTACCCGGTCCTGCTGCCACTGATCCTGCTCGGCGCACTGACCAAGAGTGCGCAATTCCCCTTCCACTTCTGGCTGCCCCACGCAATGGCGGCGCCCACCCCGGTTTCGGCTTATCTGCACTCGGCGACCATGGTCAAGGCCGGGGTCTTCCTGCTGGCGCGGCTGTGGCCGGTGCTGTCCGGTACCGATGAATGGTTCTGGATCGTCGGCGGCGCCGGCGCCTGCACCCTGTTGCTGGGCGCCTATGCGGCGATGTTCCAGAACGACCTCAAGGGCCTGCTGGCCTACTCCACCATCAGTCACCTGGGCCTGATCACCCTGTTGCTGGGCCTCAACAGCCCGCTGGCGGCGGTGGCGGCGGTGTTCCACATTCTCAACCACGCCACGTTCAAGGCGTCGCTGTTCATGGCCGCGGGGATCATCGACCACGAAAGTGGCACCCGCGACATCCGCAAGCTCAGCGGCCTGTTCCGGCTGATCCCGTTCACCGCCACCCTGGCCATGGTGGCCAGCGCATCCATGGCCGGCGTACCGTTGATGAACGGCTTCCTCTCCAAGGAAATGTTCTTCGCCGAAACCGTGTTCATCAGTTCCACCGCCTGGGTCGAGATGGCCCTGCCGGTAATCGCCACCCTGGCCGGCACCTTCAGCGTCGCCTACGCCCTGCGCTTCACCGTCGACGTGTTCTTCGGCCCGACCGCCACTGACCTGCCGCACACCCCGCACGAACCGCCACGCTGGATGCGCGCACCGGTGGAACTGCTGGTGCTGACCTGCCTGGTGGTGGGGATCTTCCCCGCGCAGTCGGTCGGCCCGCTGCTGGCCGCCGCCGCGTTGCCGGTGGTTGGCGGCACGCTCCCCGAGTACAGCCTGGCGGTCTGGCACGGCTGGAATGCGCCGCTGATCATGAGCCTGATCGCCATGTGCGGCGGCATCCTGTTGTATCTGGCGCTGCGTACCCAGCTCCAGCAGGGGCGCTTCCGCCATCCACCGCTGATCGAGCGTTTCAACGGCAAGCGCCTGTTCGAGAAAGGCCAGGTGCTGCTGATGCGCACGGCTCGCTGGGTCGAACGCGTCCTCACCACCCGCCGCCTGCAGAAGCAACTGTTCATGCTGGTGACGGCCGCGCTGCTGGCCGGCATGCTGCCGCTGCTGCACCACGGCCTGAGCTGGGGCCACCGGCCGAAGATCCCGGGCTCCGGGGTGTTCGTGATGCTCTGGCTGATCGCCATCGCGTGCGCCATCGGCGCCGCCTGGCAAGCCAAGTACCACCGTCTGGCCGCGCTGATCATGGTCAGCGTCTGCGGCCTGATGACCTGCATCACCTTCGTCTGGTTCTCCGCGCCGGACCTGGCCCTGACCCAACTGGTGGTGGAAGTGGTCACCACAGTGCTGATCCTGCTGGGCCTGCGCTGGCTGCCGCGGCGGATCGAAGGTGTCTCGCCCGCGGCCGGCTCGCAGGAACGGGCGCGCCTGCGTCGTCTGCGCGACCTGGTGCTGGCGGTGCTGGTGGGCGGTGGCATGGCGCTGCTGTCCTACGCCATGCTGACCCGTCCGACGCCCAACTTCATCTCGTCCTTCTACCTCAGCCGCGCCCTGCCGGAAGGCGGCGGGACCAACGTGGTCAACGTCATGCTGGTGGACTTCCGCGGCTTCGATACCCTCGGCGAGATCACCGTGCTGGTGGCCGTGGCGCTGGCGGTGTTCGCCCTGCTGCGGCGCTTCCGTCCGCCGCGTGAAAGCATCCAGTTGCCCGCCCAGCAGCGCTCGCTGGCGCCGGACGTGGTCACCGACCTGGTCAACCCGCGCAACGCCACCGACACCGCGCTGGGCTTCATGATGGTCCCGGCGGTGCTGGTACGCCTGCTGCTGCCGATGGCGCTGCTGGTGTCGATGTACCTGTTCATGCGCGGCCACAACCAGCCGGGCGGCGGCTTCGTCGCCGGCCTGGTGATGTCGGTGGCGTTCATCCTCCAGTACATGGTGGCCGGCACACAGTGGGTCGAGGCGCAGATGAGCCTGCGGCCGCTGCGCTGGATGGGCACCGGACTGCTCTGCGCGACCCTCACCGGGGTCGGCGCGTTGTTGTTCGGCTACCCGTTCCTGACCACGCACACCGCGCACCTGCACCTGCCGGTGCTGGGTGACCTGCACGTGGCCAGCGCGCTGTTCTTCGATATCGGGGTGTTCACCGTGGTGGTCGGCTCGACGCTGCTGATCCTCACCGCCCTCGCCCACCAGTCGGTGCGTGCCCACCGCCCGAGCCAGCCCAAACCCACCGCTCAAGGAGCCGCCGCCTGATGGAAGAAGTCATCGCAATAGCCATCGGTGTGCTCGCCGCGTCGGGTGTCTGGCTGATCCTGCGGCCGCGGACCTACCAGGTGATCATGGGCCTGTGCCTGCTGTCCTACGGCGTCAACCTGTTCATCTTCAGCATGGGCAGCCTGTTCATCGGCAAGGAGCCGATCATCAAGGACGGCGTCCCGCAGGACCTGCTCAACTACACCGACCCGCTGCCGCAGGCGCTGGTGCTGACGGCGATCGTCATCAGCTTCGCCATGACCGCACTGTTCCTCGTGGTGCTGCTGGCGTCCCGCGGCTTTACCGGCACTGACCATGTCGATGGACGGGAGCCCAAGGAATGAGTGGGATGCAACAACTGATTGTCGCCCCGATCCTGCTGCCGCTGCTGACCGCGGCGCTGATGCTGCTGCTCGGCGAAAAGCGCCGGCCGCTCAAGGCCCGGATCAACCTGCTGTCCACCCTCACCGGGTTGTGCATCGCCATCGCCCTGCTGCTGTGGGTTCGCGACCAGGGCCAGGCGACGTCCATCGGCGTTTACCTGCCAGGCAACTGGGCCGCGCCATTCGGCATCGTGCTGGTGCTCGACCGCCTCTCCGCGCTGATGCTGGTGCTGACCGGCATAGTCGGCATCAGCGCCCTGCTCTTCGCCCTGGCCCGCTGGGACCGGGCCGGCGCCAGCTTCCACGCGTTATTCCAGATCCAGTTGATGGGCCTGTACGGCGCCTTCCTGACCGGCGACCTGTTCAACCTGTTCGTGTTCTTCGAGGTGCTGCTGGCCGCGTCCTACGGTTTGCTGCTGCATGGTTCGGGGCGCTCGCGGGTCAAGGCCGGTCTGCATTACATCGCCATCAACCTGTTCGCTTCGTCGCTGTTCCTGATCGGCGCGGCGATGCTCTACGGCGTGACGGGCACCCTGAACATGGCCGACCTGGCGCTGAAGATCCCGTTGGTGCCGGAAGCCGACCGCGGCCTGCTGCACGCCGGTGCGGCGATCCTCGCGATCGCCTTCCTGGCCAAGGCCGGGATCTGGCCACTGAATTTCTGGTTGGTGCCGGCCTACTCCTCGGCCAGCGCGCCGGTGGCCGCGCTGTTCGCGATCATGACCAAGGTCGGCATCTACACCCTGCTGCGCCTGTGGACCCTGCTGTTTTCCGGGCAGGCCGGGGCCTCGGCGTACTTCGGTGGCGAGTGGCTGGTGTACGGCGGCCTGGCGACCCTGGCCTGCGCCGCGCTGTCGATCCTCGCCGCGCAACGCCTGGAGCGCCTGGCCAGCCTGAGCATCCTGGTGTCGGCCGGCACCCTGGTGGCGGCCATCGGCTTCGGCCAGACCGCGGTGACCTCCGCCGCGCTGTTCTACCTGGTCAGCTCGACCCTGGCGCTGTGCGCGCTGTTCCTCCTGGCGGAACTGATCGAGCGCTCGCGCTCGGCCAACGAGATCCCCGAGGACGAAGAAGAAGACGCAATGCCCTCGCCGCTGGAATCGCTGCAACCGCCCAAGGGCATCAACCTGGACGACGAACAGAAAGCCGTGGTCGGTCAGGTCATCCCGTGGACCATGGCGTTCCTCGGCTTCAGCTTTATCGCCTGCGCCCTGCTGGTGATCGGCATGCCGCCGCTGTCGGGGTTCGTCGGCAAGTTCAGCTTGATCACCGCGCTGTTCAACCCGCTGGGCCTGGGTATCGAGCCGGAGCAGCCGGTGCCGGTCACTGGCTGGGTGCTGGTGGCGTTGCTGGTGCTGTCGGGAATGGCTTCGCTGATCGCCCTGGTGCGGGTCGGCATCCAGCGTTTCTGGACACCCCAGGAGCGCCCCTCGCCGCTGCTGCGCCTGTATGAATGCGTGCCCATCGTCGCCTTGCTGAGCCTGTGCGTGGTGCTCAGCCTGTGGGCCGAACCGTTGATGCGCTATGCCCAGGACACCGCCGCCAGCCTGAGTGACCCCAGCGTCTACATCGAAGCCGTGCTGGGCACCCAGCCAATCCCCGGCCCTACCACCTTGAACAGCGTCGGGCAGGTGCAACCATGAAAAAACTCTTCCCCGCGCCGCTGCTGTCGCTCTCGCTGGCCGTCCTCTGGCTGGTGCTCAACCTCTCGGTAAGCCCCGGCAACCTGCTGCTGGCGATCCTGCTCGGCATCGTCGCGCCGCAACTGATGGCGCCGCTGCGCCCGCTGCAAGCACGCATCCGCCATCCGGGCACCATCCTGCGCCTGATCCTGCGGGTCGGCGCGGATGTGGTGGTGTCCAACCTGCAGGTGTTTCGCAGTGTCTGGCAAGCCGGGCGCCGGCCGCCGCGCTCGCAGTTCGTGCACATTCCGCTGGACCTGCGCGACGCCCACGGCCTGGCCGCGCTGTCGATGATCACCACGGTGATTCCCGGCACGGTGTGGTCGGAACTGGCGCTCAACCGCAGCATCCTGTTGTTGCACGTCTTCGACCTGGACGATGAAGCGAGCTTCATCGAACACTTCAAGACCACGTATGAACGTCCGCTGATGGAGATTTTCGAATGACTGGCCTGCTTGCCAACGCCATCATCGCCAGCCTGTTCATCTTCGCCATTGCCATGGCGCTGACCCTGGTCCGCGTGTTCCGCGGGCCTTCGGCCCAGGACCGGGTATTGGCGCTGGACTACCTGTACATGCTGGGGATGCTGACGATGCTGGTGCTGGGTATCCGCTACGGCAGCGATACCTACTTCGAGGGGGCGCTGCTGATTGCCCTGTTCGGCTTTGTCGGCTCGTTCGCCCTGGCCAAGTTCCTGTTGCGTGGCGAGGTGATCGAATGACCGCTCCGGTATTGCCGTTCTGGCTGGAAGTAGTGACCGCCGCGCTGATCCTGACCAGCGCCCTGTTCGCCCTGACCGGTGCCATCGGGCTGTTGCGCCTGAAGGACTTTTTCCAGCGCATGCATCCGCCGGCGCTGGCCTCGACCCTGGGCGCCTGGTGCGTGTCGCTGGCGTCGATCCTGTATTTCTCGGGGCTCAAGGAAACGCCGGTGCTGCATGCCTGGCTGATCCCGATCCTGCTGTCGATCACCGTGCCGGTGACCACCCTGCTGCTGGCCCGCACCGCGCTGTTTCGCAAGCGCATGGCCGGCGAGGACGTACCTGATGAAGTCAGCGGCAGCCCCGAAAAGGATTATTGAGGCGACTGCTCGCTCAGGCGTTGCAGCTCGCGCCTGACCATGGCCGCGTACTCCGCCGGCTCAAGCTGGTAAAGCTGCCCGGCGACCCAGCTCAGCCACTGCCCTTTCAACTCATCGCGGCGCGCCAGCAACTGGCGTGCCTGCGCTTCGGCGCGCGGTTGATGGATGGCGTGGAATTCACGCCGTCCGCTCACTCGCTGGCCTTGAAGGTCAGCTCGCCCTTGCGCCACTTGGCGGCCTTGGCGGTGGCGGCCTTGAGCACCTTCGACAGACCTTCTTCAATGCGCTCGTTAGCGGCGAACACCATCACCACGCCCTTGCCCTCGCGAAAGACGATGCCGTTGCCTTCCGGCACGCTGACAAAGGCGTACTCGCCCAGGCCATAGATGGTCAGCTTGATTTCACGGAAACGGATTTCGAACTTGCCGCCCTCACGGCTCGGCAGCACGGCAGCGCGGAAGTGGTCGCCGACTTTCAGCTCCAGGCGCTGCTTGTCGTCCACCACCAGCGACTCTTCGGTGTCGATCTCGGCCATGTAAAGGCCTTCGGGGCTCTGCTCGGTGACATAGACGTAACGCGACTGGAACAGCTTGACCAGTTTGCCGCGAAGGTCGCCCAGCACGAACAGGGCATGCATATCGAGATTGCTGACTGCCAATGAAAACTCCTCAAAAACCGCTATCACACAGGCGCACGGGCAAAAGACTCCCACGGGCACGCCGTTCTTCAATTCGAAGTCCAAAAGACTAGTGATTTGGAACTAAAAAGTAGCGGCTCTTTGGCGTTTCGCACTGCGGGAAAACGCACTATTCCATGCCAGCTATTGCCCGACGACGAACTAACCAGGGTTTTTCCACTGGGCCGGGGCACACTTTCTGACAGCCACACAGGAAAAAAATGCAGTGACTGCAAGATCAGGGAAGGGAATATGCCCGAAAACACGGAAATCCGTCGAGGCTTTTTGAGCGACAAGCAACACGCGACAAGCCACAAGAGAACGCCTCGTGCGCCGAGGCTTCCTCTTGTGGCTTGCCGCTTGAAGCTTGTCGCGGTTAAGGCATCTTCTCCGGCCGATAGCCCAGCCGCAGTCCACCCCAATGGCGGCCATCGACCTTGATCGGCACCGACAGGTCGTGCATCAGCTCGCCGGTATCGCGGGTGTAGGTCTGCAACAGCACTCGTTGCTGATGGCTGCCGCAGCGAATGCCGGTGCGGTCATCGAACTTGCGTTTACTGCGGTTATGCGCGGTGTCCGTGGCTTCGTCGCCGGTCAGCGGCTGGTTGAAGGCGTTGTTGTGGGTCGGCACATAGCCCTGCTGGGTACAGGCGATCGCATAGATCAGGCCTTCGTGCTCGCGCAGCAGCGGTTCCTGGATACCCGGCAAGATCTGATCGGTGTAGTGATCGAAGCGGGTGCGGTAACGCGCCGGGCGGGTGCCGGGCAACATCTGGTACTGGCGGTCGAACAGATCGTCGTGGGTGATGCGGCCTTCGCGGACATCCGCCTCGAAGCGCTCGCCAATCTGCTGCGCGCCACGCAGGGCGAGGTCGAACACCCGCTGGTGGTACTCGTCCAGGCCCACCTCGGCCAGGCGCTCGCTGATGCTTTCGGCCTGCCCTTCCATCTGCACCGCCGCCTGGGCCAGGCGCTGGGTTTGCTGGTCGCTGGCGGCCAGGTCGCTGCGCATCTGCTCGACAGCCTGGAACAGGCTGTCCAGTTGGGTGCGGGTCGATTCGGTGCCGCCGGCGATCTCGGTGATCTGGTCTTCGACGCCCGCCGCCAGCCCGGCGATGGAGTCCAGTTGCTCACCGGTGTGTTCGACCTGGCCGACGCCGCTGTGCAGGTCGTCGGAGAGCTGGCGAATCTGCTCCACCACCTGGGCGGTGCGCTGCTGGATCTCGGCGACCATCAGACCGACTTCCTCAGTGGCCGTGGCGGTGCGTCCGGCGAGACCGCGTACTTCGTCGGCGACCACGGCGAAACCGCGGCCATGCTCACCGGCACGGGCAGCTTCGATTGCGGCATTGAGCGCCAGCAGGTTGGTCTGGCTGGCGATGGCCTGGATCACCAGAGTGACGCGGGCGATGTCTTCGCTGCGCTGGTGCAGCGCCTCGATCAACTCACGGCTCTGGTTGGCCCGGGCGCTGAGTTGGTGCATCAACTGGATCGACTCGGCCAGCACGGTACGGCCGGCGGCGCTGCTCTCGTGAGCCTGTTGCGCGGCGACCAGCGCCTCGCGGCTGAGCTTCGACGTGACTTTCTCGGTGCCGATCATGACCTCGGCGCTGCTGACGATGCGCGCCGCCGAGGCCAGTTGCGATTGCAGTTTCTCGGCCAGTTGCTTGACCGAATAGGCCACGCCCGCGGCGGACAGGGCGTTGTGGCTGGTGCTCTGGGCGAGGTCGCGGGTCAGCTCGGCGAGCGGATCGCTCACCGCAACCGGCGCCGGGCGCGGGCGGCTGCGCAGGTGTGGCAGCCACAGGGCCAACAAGGCCAGCGGCAGGCAGAACCAGAATGAAATACCGGCAAAGGCCATGGCCGCCAGCACCACCACCAATACCAGGCTTTGCAGCAACGTGCCGGACCAGCCGCGCGCCACCTTCGTTGACGGGTCTGGTTGTGCCAGGCTGGCTGGCAGAGATCCTTCTCGCATCATGACTCTGGCTCCGCTTGTTATTGTGGAGTCATTAAACGCCACTACAACGCCATTAGCCATGCTTCCTTGGGCGTAAGCCGACCCGGCCTTGATGCAGGACAATTTCTGTTCTGAGGGGCGAAGTCTGTTGTGGGAGCTCACAGCGCAGGGCCCCCAAACAAAAACCCCGGACACATGGCCCGGGGTTTCAGCTAACAACAGCGCGGAATCAGACCTGACGCTGGTGCTTGTCCAGTTGCTCGTGGCGCTCCTGCGCCTCGATGCAGTACTTGGTGGTAGGGCTGATCAACAGGCGCTTGAGGCCAATCGGCTCACCGCTGTCATCGCACCAGCCGAAGCTGTCGTCGGCGATACGGCCCAGGGCCATTTCCAGTTGTGGCAGCAGACGCTGATCACGCTCGATGGCGTTGACCAGCCAGTGGCGCTCTTCTTCGACCGAGGCGGCATCGGCAGGATCGGCAGGCGAGTCCAGGCTTTCGATGGTTACACGGCTTTGCTCGATGCGCTCGTGGGTCTCCACCTTCATCGTCTGCAGCAGCTCGGTGAAGAACGCCTGTTGCTCGGCATTCATGTAGTCATCGGCCGGCATGGCCAGCAACTTTTCCTTTGTCATTGATTTCTCTAATAAAAAATTACGTGCATTTAGACGAATCGGGTGCCGTGGTGGCCGTGCCACCGCAGCGGAATTCTTCAAGCACCAATTGGTACTCAATTTACAGGGGGCGGCAGTCTAAGGCCGAGCCTCGTGACGGGCAACAGAAATGACTGTGGTTTTGTCCGAAAAGCCCCCGCCCCGGACAACTCTGGCGCCGGGGGCAGCGTTTATAGCAAATAACCCGTCGCCGCGTGAAGCACGGCAGTGCCCGCTTATCCGAGCAATTGGCTTAAAACCGCACGCAACTTGCCGGGTTTCACCGGTTTATTGAGCAAGGGCGCGCCCAGTCGCTGCATCGCCCGGCGGCTCTGATCACTGCGGTCAGCGGTGATCATCACCGCCGGAATCGCCGTGCCGAAGTATTTGCGCAGGTCACGAACGACTTCACATCCGGTAACACCATGATCGAGATGGAAGTCTGCCAGCACCAGCTCTGGCGCCCTGCCCTCCAGCACCTGCAAGGCCGCTTCGCGGTCGGTGGCGGTCAGCACTTCGCAACCCCATTGGCCGAGCAACGCGGCCATGCTTTGCAGGATGCTGGTCTCGTTGTCCAGCACCAGCAGGCGCCGACCCGGCAGCGGATCGCCGAGGGCCGGCAGCGGCGCGCTGGGTGCGACCACCGGACGCGGGGCTTCGCTGGATAGCGGCACGTCGATGCTGAACACCGAACCGCGCCCCGGCCAGGAACGGACCCGCACCTGGCATTCGAGGATCCGCGCAATGCGGTCGACGATCGCCAGCCCCAGACCGACGCCTTTGCGGTCGGCGGCGCGGCCGACATCCAGTTGGTTGAATTCGAGGAAGATCGAGTCCAGGCGATCGGCGGCGATGCCGCGGCCGGTGTCCCAGACTTCCAGGCGCAGCATCTGTCCGCGCCGCCGCGCGCCAAGAAGAATGCGGCCCTGTCCGGTGTAGCGGCAGGCATTGCTGACGAAGTTGCGCAGGATCCGTGTCAACAGGCGGATATCGGTGCGGATCAACCAGCCGCCGCTGCGCACCCGCAGGCTCAGCCCGGCCGCTTCCGCCGCTGGCTGGAACTCCGAGGCCAATGGCACCAGCAGTTCGTCCAGGTGGTAGAGGTCGAGATCCGGCTTGATCGCCGCCTGGTCGAGGCGGGAAATGTCCAGCAGGTCGGTGAGCAGGTCTTCGGCGCCTTCCAAGGCCTGGTGCGCACGTTCCACCAGCAATTGCTCGGCGTCCGGCAAGCGCCGCTCGCGCAAGGTCGAGATCAGCAGCCGCGCGGCGTTGAGCGGTTGCAGCAGGTCGTGGCTGGCGGCGGCGAGGTACTTGTCCTTGCTGCGGTTGGCGGCCTGGGCGGCATCGCGGGCTTCCATCAGTTGGTTGGTGCGCTCGGCGACGCGCTGTTCCAGTTCGTCGTTGAGCTGCTGCAAACGGGCGTGGTGCTGCTTGCGCTCGGTGATGTCGGCGACAAAGCCTTCGACCACGCCCTCCTCGTCCGGCCGCAGCAACAGGTTCATCAGCACGTCGATGCTGCTGCCGTCCTTGCGCTGCAACTGGGTTTCGTAGCCCAGCAGCGCCCGCTCGCGCTGCAGTTCCTGGGCGATGGCCATGAGTTCTTCCTGGCCGCCAACGAACAGGTGCCCGGCCAGGTCCGTGCGCGCCAACAGCAATTGCTGCGGATCGGCATAGCCGAGCATCCGCGCCATCGCCGGGTTGGCCGCGCGCAGGCCGTCTTCGAGGCTGGCCTGGAAGATCCCGTGCACGGCGTGCTCGAACAGCCAGGTGTAGCGGTTGCGCTCGGTTTCCAGCTCGTCGAGGCGCGCGGCCAGTTCCGGGTAGTGACTCTTGCGAACGGTGTGGTTGCTCAGGCCCAGCAGCCCGGCGAGGGCTTCGTCGCGAGGGTCAGAGGGCCTCGCCATAGACCACCTCGACATCACGCTGGCTTGAGGTTCGGGGGTTGGTGAGGATGCACGGATCGTCCATCGCATGCTGGGACAGGAACGGAATATCGCTGCCGTTGACCCCGTGCAAACCGAGGGTTTCGTGGAAGCCCACGGCGTGCTTGAAGGCGATCAGGTGTTCGACCAGACGCGTGCGGATCTGGTTGTGGTTGAGCCCGCGGCAGTCGATGCCGAGGGTCTCGGCGATCAGCTTGAAACGGTCCGGCGCGGCGCTGTAGTTGAACGCCACCACATGCTCCACCAGCACCGCGTTGCACAGCCCGTGCGGCAGGTCGAGGAAGCCGCCGAGGCTGTGGGACATGGCGTGCACCGCGCCGAGGATCGCGTTGGAGAACGCCAGCCCGGCCTGCATGCTGCCGAGCATGATCGACTCGCGCAGTTTGATGTCGCTGGGGGTGGCGATCATCTGCACCAGGTTGCCGTTGATCAGGCGCATGGCTTCCAGCGCGTGGGTGTCGGTCAGCGGTCCGTGGCCGGTGGAAACGAAGGCTTCGATGGCGTGCACCAGCGCGTCGATGCCGGTACAGGCCGAGAGGAACGGGTCCATGCTTAGGGTCGTTTCCGGGTCGATCAACGACACGTCCGGCACCACCGCCTTGCTGACGATGGAGAACTTCATGCGTTCCTGCTGGTTGGAGATGATCACGAACTGCGAGACGTCCGCCGAGGTGCCGGCGGTGGTTGGAATCAGGATCAGCGGCGGGCTCGGCACGCGGATGGTGTCGACCCCTTCGAATTCGAGAATGTGCCGGCCGTGGGCGACCACGATGCCGATGCCCTTGGCGCAGTCCATCGGGCTGCCGCCGCCGACGGCGACGATCACGTCGCACTGTTCGCTGCGGTAGCGTTCGGCGCCGTTCATCACTTCTTCGATGCGCGGGTTGGGCGAGACGTCGCTGTAGAGGGTGTAGTCGATGCCCTGGCCCTGGAGGCTGGCTTCGATGTCGGCGACCCAGCCGGCGGCGATCACGCCAGGGTCGCTGACCAGCAGGACCTTGCGTGCACCGAAGGTGCGGGCGTAGTTGGCGACGTGGTGGCGGCAGCCGGCGCCAAAGATGATTTCGGGGGAGACGAACTTACGCAACTGGCTCAGGTTCGGGCTCATGCAACGCCTTCTTGTTCTTTTTGGGATTGCGCCAGCCTAAAGCAAAGATGGGGGAATGCAATGCGATCATCGGAGCAGCTGCGTCGGCCGCTGGAGTACCGGCCGACGCAAGAGGGATCAACGGTTGGCGAAGTACATCGTCACTTCAAAACCAATACGCAGATCAGTGAACGCTGGCTTTTTCCACATAGGTCCATCCTCTTCTCGCGCCACGGGGTTTGTGGCGCTTCTAGTGATACACCGTTTCCGGTGCGGGTCGAATGCTACTTTGGAACTGTTTTGCCACAGCTATCCGGGCAATCAGAAGAAGCCCAGCGGGTTGATGTCGTAGCTGATCAGCAGGTTCTTGGTCTGCTGATAGTGGTCGAGCATCATTTTGTGGGTCTCGCGACCGACACCGGATTTCTTGTAGCCACCGAACGCGGCGTGCGCCGGGTACAGATGATAGCAGTTGGTCCACACACGACCGGCCTTGATCCCGCGGCCCATGCGGTAGGCGCGGTTGATATCGCGGGTCCAGACGCCGGCACCGAGACCGAATTCGGTGTCGTTGGCGATCGCCAGGGCTTCGGCTTCGTCCTTGAAGGTGGTGACACCGACCACAGGGCCGAAGATCTCTTCCTGGAACACGCGCATGCCGTTGTGGCCCTTGAGCAGGGTCGGCTGGATGTAGTAACCGGTCGACAGATCACCGGCCAGTTGCTCGCTGGCACCGCCGGCGAGGATCTCGGCGCCTTCGTCGCGGGCGATCTGCAGGTAGGACAGGATCTTGTCGTATTGCTGCTCGGACGCCTGGGCGCCGACCATGGTTTCGGTGTCCAGCGGATCGCCGCGCTTGATCAGCTTGATCTTCTTCAGCACCTCTTCCATGAACTGCGGGTAGATCGATTCCTGAACCAGCGCACGGGACGGGCAGGTGCAGACTTCGCCCTGGTTGAAGAACGCCAGCACCAGGCCTTCGGCGGCCTTCTCGATGAAGGATGGCTCGGCCTGCATGATGTCTTCGAAGAAGATGTTCGGCGACTTGCCGCCCAGCTCGACGGTGGACGGAATGATGTTCTCGGCGGCGCACTTCATGATGTGCGAACCGACCGGCGTGGAACCGGTGAAGGCGATCTTGGCGATGCGTTTGCTGGTGGCCAGGGCTTCACCGGCTTCGCGGCCGAAGCCCTGAACAATGTTCAGCACGCCCGGCGGCAGCAGGTCGCCGACCAGCTCGATGAAGACGGTGATGGACAGCGGGGTCTGCTCGGCGGGCTTGAGCACGATGCAGTTGCCGGCGGCCAGGGCCGGGGCGAGTTTCCAGGCGGCCATCAGCAGCGGGAAGTTCCACGGGATGATCTGCCCGACCACGCCCAGCGGCTCGTGGAAGTGGTAGGCGGCGGTGGTGTCATTGATTTCCGCGGCGCTGCCTTCCTGGGCACGGATGCAGCCAGCGAAGTAGCGGAAGTGGTCGGCGGCCAGTGGCACGTCGGCATTCAGGGTTTCGCGGATGGCCTTGCCGTTGTCCCAGGTCTCGGCCAGGGCCAGGACTTCCAGGTTCTGCTCGATGCGGTCGGCAATTTTCAGCAGGACGTTCGAACGATCCTGGACCGAGGTGCGACCCCAGGCATCGGCGGCGGCGTGGGCGGCGTCCAGGGCTTTTTCGATGTCCTGGGCATTGGAGCGCGGGAATTCGGCGATCAGTTGGCCGTTGACCGGCGAGGTGTTGCTGAAGTACTGGCCACTCAGCGGCTGGACGAATTCACCGCCGATGTAATTGCCGTAGCGCGGTTTGAACGTGACGATGGCATCCGGAGTGCCAGGAGCTGCGTAGATCATGGGGTAGGGCCTCTGCTGAGCGGCGCCTGTCGCTGATGACAGGCAGTGACTCGATCTTAGTCAGCCCGGCGGGCATGACGAATCGGCCCTTGGCAGGGATCGGCTACTCATTTGGTAGTACTGCACGGGCCGCGAGCCGCCTGACGGATCTTTAGCGCCCTGGAGATCGGGCGCCGCGCGGGCGGCGCCCATTCCCCCCGCCCTGCCTCTAAATACCCAGGAACAGCCCGGCAGCCGCCGGCCTGTCAATCTGGCTCCGGTAGATCTGGATCACCTTCTGGCTGTTTTTCTCCATTTTCAGCCGGCACTGCCCGCTGTCGTAGCGCTGTTCGCGGGTTTTCAGGTGGGCCACGAGGAAGTCGGCCGCCGCGGCCTCCAGGCTGGCGTAGTGGAAGTGGGCGTACCACAACGGCTGCCCGGCCTTGTCGCTGATCACGTATTCCTGCAGGTAATCCCGGTCCTGGCCTTTGCGCCGGGCGGTGGGTTCGCGGCCCTTGGGCCGAGTGATGTCGATCTCGTTCTGCGACTTCAGGTAAGCGACGCGGCTGCTCGTTGGCGGTTGCGTCTTGATGATCGAGATGCGCAGTTGCCGGCCTTCCTCGTGCATCGCGGCGGCCTTGTCCTTCAAGGCCTTGACCTGCGCCGTCGCGCCACGCCCGCCGGACTGGTGGTCCACCTCGTTGTTACCGGTCAGCAGGGTTTCGATCTGCCGAGCCAGTTGCTCCAGCGGACGCGCCTGATTGGCGAGGATTTCCTCCATCTCGATGGCGATGGTGGCGGTACGCGCCTGCGCGCGGGCCTTCTGCATCTGTCGGTCAGCTTCGGCCAGCAGACTGGTGCTGCGTTTGAGCAAGTTGGCGAGGCCCACCGTCGGCTGCGGGCGCTCCGGCGGCGTCAGCGGCGGCGATTCGGGCTCGACGATCTGCCACATGCCCGGCTCGGCGGTTTCTTCGAAGCGGGCCAATTCATTGTTCTCCAGCGGCTCGACCACCACCGTTTCCGTCTTGCCGGCCTTGGTCTTGCGCTGCCGCGCCACCACCACACCGCGGCTGCGGGTATTGATCACGACCTGCTTGCGATCGACCGGAGGCACATGTTCTTCACTGTCACCGGCCTGCGTGCGAATCAGCGTCGCCAGTTCCTCTTCGGCCTGTTGTTCCAGTAATTGCAGCGACTCGGCAAGCTCCGCGAGCCAGCGCTTTGCCTGGTCGTTGAGCAGGAGTTCGTCCACCATGCGCATCTGCTCCCGCGCCATCGTGTAATTGCGCACGCTGCCGTCAAGAATCGCGATGCGCTCCACTTCGGTAAAAGCACCTTCGGTGCTCAGTTCCAGTTGCATCTGCAGCCCAAACCGTACCAGGTCGACCATCTCGTAGACCTCGACGCCACTCCGCCTCTCCAGCCCGAGAATGAGCACGCCGGTAATGCTGAACTCGGCGGACCTCCAGGCCAACAGCGAAGACTCGACGTCCCCGAGCCGATGAAAATCGGCGACCAGTTCCGGCCCCATCGGCAGCACTTTGCTCAGTTGCTGGCAAATCTCGCGGGTCTCGTGGAACGTGAAAATCGCCTCGTCGATGATCGCCTTGGCTTTTTCGCACTCCGCCATCAGCGCGTCATAGTGCTGGTTCCGCACTTCCGTGCTGATCTGAGGGTCGGCAACCCGCGCCCGCAGGACGCGGGAAGCGCCCTTGCTGTCGACCAGTTGCGCCTGCAGGACCTTCACCATTTGCGCGAGGTTGGTCGCCCGCTCGAACAAGTAACGGGCGTGCTCGTGGTTGAAATTGACCAGGCTCTCCAACTGGTTCAAGGCGACGTAGTTTTCATCGATCCGCTTCATCAATTGACTATGGGCGCGCAGGTGATCGGCATAGCGGCTGAGTGCCGGTGCCGGCGGCGGCTTTCTCTCTCCCACGTCCTTGAGGTCTTGTTCAATCACCAGGCTCAGCGTCAGACGCTCACTCAGGAGTTCGACATGCCGGTTTCCCAGCTCTTTAACCCGCTGCCGATTGGCGGCGCGCAACTGCTCGATGCGGCGATTGAGCGGCATGCCACCGCGCAGCCGCACATGCGCGTCGATTCGCCAGTCGCCGGGGCTTTCGCGATGCAACCAGGGCCCCGGCCGGCCTGACGCGTCAACCACCCGAACCTCACCGTCGTTGATACCCACCTCATACACGCGGCCCTCAAGACGAACCCACCAGCGTTTGTCGTAGAGAAACAGCCCCGCCCAGGGCCCTTCGGCCACCGCCGTGCCCAGTTGGCCGGGCGTCAGGTGCACTTGGAAATGCACCAGGGATTCACGCTGGACCTTGCTCAGGCGCTGGGTCGCGCTCGTCCAACTGAAATCGAGCTGGGACAAGGCGACACCCGAGGGTGAGCTGGTCGGTTCTCGTACCACTAGCGGAGACACCGTTAGTCCCATATCGACCTTCGGCATGTCGGAGGCGGACTCCAGGGTGCTGTGGCCATTGGGCAGGGTAACCAGCAGAAAGGCGAAGTTGAGGAGTTGGATAGCCAGTTGCGATTCCGGCGGCTGGGGTTGCCGCAGATCATTTTGCAGGTCGGCGAAGACCTGCAGCATCCAGGTCGACACGGCAACCGGACCGTTGAGCAGCGGCAGCAAGGCGTTGAACATCAACCAGCCCAGCTCCTGATAGCCGATCCAGCGGTTCTCGCTGTTGGACACCGACTGCGCTTCGGCGCGGCCGAGCAGCTCTTGCGCGCACGATAGGTAAAGCTGCTCCAGCACCTTGCCGCTCAGCGCCTGCTCTCCCACGTCGGCAGGCGCTGGCACGTCGAACGCCGCAAACTCGGCGCCAGCAGCGAAACGCACCACATGCGGCTGCTCGAACCCGCCTTTGGCGTAGATCGGCCTGGCGTGCTCATCCATCCGCGCCAGCAGGTCTTGCTGCAACTCAGGCTCATGGGTCACCGCGTGGAAGAACGCCTCGCGGCTGGCGAACTCGCGCAGCGACTGACGGTGCAACGGGCGGTACAGCACGCTGGGCCCGCTATGGATATCGAAGCGTTCGATCAGGTAGGCGTTGAGTACGCTATCCGGCGTGGCGCCCTCCTGGCGGATAAAGGTCAAGGGCCGCAAGCGCGCGACATCCGGCGCGCCAAGCACCGGGCGAAACACACCGTTGACCAGGCGCACACCGGCCGCAGTGAGGCCGTCCTGCCCGCGCAGTTTTTTCTCCAGCGCGAGCAACGGCAGTTGCAGGCGAACCTGGTCGATGAACAGGGTCTGTCGACGCGCCAACGCCTGCGGGTCATCGAACAGCGCATGCCGCAGCAGGCCGGGATAGGCATTGCCCAGGTCCAGCCGGGTCACCAGCGCCTTCGCATAGTCCAGGGTCAGCCACGGCGGCACCGCGCTGCCGTCGCGCATGCGCACGGAGACGTTTCCGGCGCGCAGTACCGACAGGTTTTCCAGGGCGAATTGCGGCAGGCTGAAGCACACGGTCTCGCGTGTGCCGCTGGCGACAAAATCGCCGCCGATGGCCACGCCGCTGGCGATCACCCGCTGATTGACCACTTCGACCGCCTCGACGTCGAGCCCGGTCGCCTGCGGATGATCGAGCAAAAGGGCCGCCCGCACCTTGTCCCGGGCGTATTCGAGGATCGGCGGGACATCGTAGAGAAACGATTGGCCGTCACTGCGGCGCAGCAGGATCGCCAGCTCGAGCAGGGCTTCGCCATAGGTTTTTCGGTCCTCGACGCTGCCCTGCTTCAACCAGGCCGGGAGCAAACCGAAATACAGCAGCCAACTCTGGTGCTGACTGTGCTCGCAGATCTGCAGCAACGAGGTGGCCTCGTCCAGGCCTCGGACCAACGCTCCGACCGGGTCCTCGTCGGTTTCGCCCATCGAACCCGCGATCGTATCGATCAACATCAGTTGCTGTTCGAGCAGCAACCGCACCTGGCTCATGAACACCGATTCGCTGCTGGTGTACAGGTGCAGGATGAACGGCGTCACGCCGCGCCGCTCGCCGCCATACGCCAACATGCGCGCCAACGCCGCGCGCGACTCAAAGCGATACCACCTGCCAGACAAGGTGTAGAGCATCACCAGGGTGCGTTGTTGCTCGGGCATCACACGCTCGATCCACAGCGCACTGGCCAGGTCGGCATCCAGCCATTGCCGGGGATTGACGTCCAGGCTCACCAGCCAGACTTGGGTGTCCTTGAGGTTATCGAACTCGGCACGCTGGTGGGCCTCCGGGCGCACCGCCAGCATCAACGCGGTCGCCGCTTCCTGCGGGTCGAGCAGACCGCTGCCGCGCTCGAGCCCGATGACGCTCTGGCACTGCTGTTGCAGGTAACCCGCCAGCCAGTTCCATGGGCTGGGCTGGTCGTCTGAACCGCGCACCCAATAAGCCACGATCCGCCGTTTGTATTCTTCCAGCAGGAACGGCCCGCACTCGTTGAGCAGGGTCGCCACCGCCTGCACGTCAGTCGTGACCGCCTGGGGAAACTCCGCGCCGTGCTGGAAACTGAGAAAGTCTTGTCCGCTGACCAGCTTGAGGATGCCTGGACGGCAAAAGCGCTCGATCAGCACATCGGCCAGTGTGTCGGCGCGGTAGCCGTAGCCCTCCACCCAGCGATAAAGCCTGAGCTGCGCCGGATGCGGGCCGGCGATCCGGCGCTGGTGCCACTGTTGTTCGATGATCTGGAGGGCCACCTCGCTGAAGCAGGGGCGCCAGGCGAAGTGTTGGGCAATCGGCCCACAGAGCGTTGCGCTCAGGGCCAGTTGACCGTAGGGCGACAGGGTCGGGGTCATGCTCAAGCGTCCTTGTTCTGGATGAGAGCGCATTTCAACCCCGAGCCCGGTGCTTCTGGCGGTACATTGTGCTGGGCCAGACTCACCCTGAGCCGTGCCCTGCGCTACAGCGAGGAAGACCACGCACAGCGCCGAAACGAAACAGCCATACCGGCCACTAGAGGTTCAGGAACAACTCCGCAGCAGCAGCCTTGTCGATCATGCTGCGGTAGATCTGAATCACCTTCCGGCTGTTTTTCTCCATCTTCACCCGGTACTGCCCCCGGTCGAAACGCTGCTCGCGGGTCTTCAGGTGGCCGACGATAAAGTCGGCTGGCCCCGCGTCCAGGCTGGCGTAGTGGAAGTGGGCGTACCACAACAGCTGCCCCGCCATATCACTGATCACATACTCCTGCAGATAACCCCGATCCTGGCCTTTGCGCCCCGCAGTGGGTTCGCGGCCCTTGGGCCGGGTGATCTTGATCTCGTGCTGCGATTTCAGGTACGCCACGCGACTGCTGGTCGGCGGCTGTGTCTTGATGATCGAGATACGCAGTTGCCGGCCCTCTTCGCGCATCGCCGCCGCCTTCCGGTACAAGGCCTTGGACTGCAGTGCCGCGTCATGCCTGCCGGACTGGTCCTCTACCGTGTTGGAAACGCTCAGGGAATTCTCGACCTGCCGGGCCAGTTGCTCCAGCGGGCTCGCCTGGTTGATCAGGATTTCCTCTATTTCTACGGCGATGGTGGCGGTGCGCGCCTGCACCCGGGCCTTCTGCATTTTTCGATCAGCCTCCGACAGCATCTTGGCACTGCGTTTGAGCAAGCTGGCGAGGACGCCTTTCTGCTGCGGGCTCTCCGGCGTGTTTCGCAGCGGCGTCACGGGCTCAATGATTTTCCATACCCCCGGCTCGGCGGTTTCTTCAAAACGGGCCAGTTCACCGCTGACCAGCGGCTCGGGCACCACCGCTTCCGCTTTGCCGGCCTTGGTCTTGTGCTTACGCGCCACCACTACACCGCGGCTGCGGGTCTTGATCACCACCTGCTGACGATCGGCCGGCGGCACAGGCTCCTCACTGTTACCCGCCTGCGCACGAATCAAGGCCGCCAGTTCTTCTTCGACCCTATGCTCAAGCGAACGCAGGGCCTCGACCAGACCCACGAGCCAGCGCCTGGCCTGCTCGCTGGCAAAATCGCCGCCCAGAGGAGCCATGCTCTCCCGCGCCATCACGTAGTTTTGCGTGCAGCTATCCAGGATCTCGATGCGCTCCTCCGTGGTAAACACGGCGTCGCTTTCCAGCTCGTGCTGCATCTGCAGGGCGAGCCGGACCCGTTTGATCGACTCGAAGAGCTCCAGGTCATTGCGCCTTTCCGTGCCGATAATGAGCGCGGCCGTGATGCTGAACTCGCTGGCCTTCCAGGCCCAGAGCGAGGACTCGGCACCCCTGAGCCGTTTATAGTCGGCGACCCATTCCGGCCCCCTTGGCAGGATCTTGCCCAGTTGCTGGCAAATCCCGTGAGCCTCACCGAACGTGGAAATCGCCTCGCCGACAATCACCCTGGCTTTCTCGCACTCCGCCATCAGCGCGTCATAGTGCTGATCGCGCAGTTCCACCGTGGCATGGACGTCAGCACTGCGCGCCTGCAAGACACGGGAAACGTCCATGCTTCCAACCAGTTGCCAGCGCAAGACCTGAACCCGTTGCGCAAGGCTGGTCACCCGCTCGGACAAGTAACGGCCATGCTCCTGGCTGAAATCGGCCTGGGCTTCCAGCGCGTTCAATTCGACGTAGTTTTCATCGACCCGCTTCATCAACTCACTGTGGGTGCGCAGGTGATCGGCATAGGCCCTGAGTGACTGTGCAGACGGCGGGTTACGGTCTCCGACGAGCCTGGCGTCCTGTTCGATGGTCAGGTTCAATGCCAGACGCTCACTCAGAAGCTCAACCTGCCGCGCCTCCAGCTCGGGAATGCGCTGCCGATTGGCCGCGTGCATCCGCTCGATGCGCTGGTTAAGTGGCATGCCGCCGCGCAGCCGCACACGCGCGTCGATTCGCCAGTCGCCGGCGGCATCCCGGTACAACCAGGGCCCCGGCCGGCCCAACGCGTCAACCATCTGCACCTCATCGCTGTTGACCTGTACCTCATACACCTGGCCCTCAAGGCGTATCCACCAACGCTGGTCGTAGTAGAACAACCCTGCCCAGGGGCCGTCAGATACCTCCGATCCCAGTTGGCCGGGGGTCAGGCCCACCTGAAAGCGCACCAGCGACTCGCGCTGGGCATTGCTCAGGCGTTGGGTGGCGGTCGCCCAGCTGAAGTCGAGCTGGGACAACGCAAGCCCCGACGGCGAGCTGGCCGGTTCGTGCACAAGTTGTGCAATTACCGGCAACGCCGCTTCCACTTCCGGCATGCCGGAATCCGGCGCCAGAACGCTGCGCCCGTGCGGAATGCTGATCAACAGCGAAGCGAAATTGAACAGGTGGAGGACCAGTTGTGCCTCCTGCGGCTGTGGTTGCCGCAGATCATTCTGCAGGTCGGCGAAGACCTGCAGCATCCAGGCGGAGACGGCAACAGGGCCGTTGAGCAGCGGCAGTAAGGTGTTCAACATCACCCAGCCCAGCTCCTGGTAGCCGATCCAGCGGTTCTCGCTATTGGACAGCGACTGCGCTTCGGCCCGGCTGAGCAGCTCTTGTGCGCAGGCACTGTAAAGGTGCTCCAGCACCTCGCCGCTGAGTGCGTCCGTCCCTACGTCGGCAGGTGGCGGCTGCTCGAATACGCCAAACTCGGCGCCCGGCGTGTAGCGCACGACGTGCGGCTGCCGGAAGCCGCCGTTGGCGTAGATTGCCCTGGCGTGCTCGTTCAGACGTGCCAGCACGTCTTCCTGCAATTCGGGCTCCTGGCACACCGCGTTGAAAAACGCCGCACGACTGGCGAACTCGCGAAGCGGCTGACGGTGCAGCGGACGGTACAACACCGTGGGCCCGCTACGGATGTCGAAGCGCTCGATCAGATAGGCATTGAGCGCGGTGTCGGGTATGGCGCCCTTGCGCCGGATAAATGACAAGGGCCGCAAACGCGCCACATCCGGCTCGCCGCGGATCGGGCGGAACACCCCATTGACCAGGCGCACGCCCGCGGCAGTGAGACCGTCCTGCCCGCGCAGTTTTTTTTCCAGCGCCAGGAGCGGCAGTTGCAGGCGAACCTGGTCGATGAACAACGCCTGACGCCGCAGCAACACCTGCGAGTCATCGATCAGCTCACGACGCAGCAGTTCGGGATAAACCTTGCCCAGGTCCAACCGGGTCACCAGCGCCTTCGCATAGTCCAGGGTCAGCCAGCCAGGCAGCGCGCTGCCATCGCTCATGCCCAGGGTCACCGTTCCGGAGCGCAGCGCCGACAGGTTCTCCAACGCGAACTGTGGCAAGGTGAATCGCACGGTCTCGATCGTGCCGCTGGGGAAAAAATCGCCACCGACGGCGATGCCACTGGCGATCACCCGGCGATTGACCACCTCAACCGCGTCGACGTCGAGTGCGGTCGCCTGCGGATGATCGAGCAGGATCGCCGCCCGCACCTGGTCCCGGGCATATTCCAGGATCGGCGGGATGGCGTACAGAAACGACTGGCCGCCACTGCGTTGTTGCAGGAGGGTCAGCTCAAGCAGGGCATCGCCATAGATTCTCTGGTCCTCGACACTCCCCTCCTTCAACCAGGCCGGGAGCACGCTGAAATACAGCAGCCAGCTCTGGCGCTGGCTTTGTTCGCAGACCTGCAGCAGCGAGGTGGCTTCATCCAGACGCCAGACCAGGCCTCTGACAGGGTCTTCCTCCACGTCAGCAATCGAACGGGCGATGGTATCGATCAGCGTCAGTTGCTGTTCGAGCAGCAGCCGCACCTGGCTCAGGAACACCGATTCGCGGGTGGCGTACACGTGCAGGGTGAACGGCACCAGACCGCGGCGCTCGCCGCCATACGCCAGCATGCGCGCCAACGCCTGGCGCGACTGGAAGCGGTACCACCGGCCGGACAAGGTATAGAGCATCAACAGGGTGCGATTCTGCTCGGGTATGACACGCTCGACCAACAGCGTGCTGGCCATGTCGGCATCCAGCCAGCGCCGGGGGTTGACGTCCAGGCTCAACAGCCCTGCCTCGGTGTTGTCGAGGTTCCCGAACGCGGCACGCTGGCTGGGGTCCGGGTACAGGGCCAGGAGCATCGCGGTAGCGGCTTCCTGCGCGTCGAGCGTTCCGTTGCTGCGCTCGAAGCCGACAGCGGTTCTGCACTGTTCCTGCAGGTAGTTCGCCAGCCAGCTCCAAGGGCTCGGCCCGCCTTGCGGTCCGCGCACCCAGTAGGCCACCAACTGCCGTTTGTATTCTTCCAGCAGGAACGGCCCGCACTCGTTGAGCAGGACCTGCACCGCCTGCAAGTCCGTCATGGACGCTTGGGGAAACTCGGCGCCGGGGTAGCGGCTGAGAAAGTCCTGGCCTTCGACAAGCCAGACGGGCTCGCCCTTGCAAAAGCGCTCGATCAGCGCATCGGCCAATGTATCGACGTAGTAACCGTAACCCTCCACCCAGCGATAGAGCCTGAGCAGCGCTGGGCCAGGACCGGCAATCCGGCGTTGCCGCCATTGTTGCTCGATGATCTGGTGGGCCACCTCGCGGAAGGAGGGACGCGAGGCGAAGTACCGGGCAATCGGGCCGCAAAGCGTAGCGTTCAGGGCCAGTTGCCCGTAGGGCGACAGGGTCGGGGTCATGCTCAAGCTTCCTTGTTCTGGATGGAAGCAGCATTTCAACCCCGGCCCCGCAGGCCCTGGCGGTATATCTAGCTGGGATCAGCGATCCTTGAACTGCGCCTCGCGCTTGGCGATGAACGCCGCCATGCCTTCTTTCTGGTCTTCGGTGGCGAACGCCGCGTGGAACACCCGACGTTCGAAGCGCACGCCTTCGGACAGGGTGACTTCGAAGGCGCGGTTGACCGACTCCTTGACCATCATCGAAATCGGGATCGACTTGCTGGCGATCACCGCCGCCACTTTCAGCGCCTCGTCGAGCAGTTCGGCCTGGGGCACGATGCGCGCCACCACGCCGGCACGCTCGGCTTCCTCGGCGCCCATCAGGCGGCCGGTCAGGCACAGTTCCATGGCCTTGGCCTTGCCCACCGCGCGGGTCAGGCGCTGGGTGCCGCCCATGCCCGGCAGCACGCCGAGGTTGATTTCCGGCTGGCCGAACTTGGCGTTGTCGGCGGCGAGGATGAAGTCGCACATCAGCGCCAGTTCACAGCCACCGCCGAGGGCGAAGCCGGACACCGCGGCGATGATCGGCTTGCGCCGGTTGGCGACGCGGTCGCAGTCGCTGAACAGGTCATCGACGTAGATCTGCGGGTAGCTCAGCTCGGCCATTTCCTTGATGTCGGCGCCGGCGGCGAAGGCCTTGGCCGAGCCGGTGAGGACGATGCACCCGATGTTGGCGTCGGCTTCGAGGCTGTCCAGCGCCTGGTTCAGCTCACCGATGATCTGGCGGTTCAGGGCGTTCAGCGCCTGAGGCCGGTTGAGGGTGATCAGGCCGACCTTGCCACGGATTTCCAACAGAATGGTTTCGAACGTCATGCAAGCTGCTCCCTTCAAAGATTGCGCGCAATGACCATGCGCTGAATGTCGCTGGTGCCTTCGTAGATCTGGCAGACCCGCACGTCGCGGTAGATCCGCTCCAGCGGGAAGTCGCTCAGATAGCCATAACCGCCGAGGGTCTGCAAGGCATCCGAACAGACCTTTTCGGCCATTTCCGAGGCGAAAAGCTTGGCCATCGAGGCTTCCACCAGCGCCGCCCGCCCGGCGTCACGCAGGGCCGCGGCATGATGCACCATCTGCCGGGCCACGGCGATGCGCGTGGCCATGTCGGCGAGGCGGAACGCCACGGCCTGGTGCTCGATCAGCGGCTTGCCGAAGCTCTCGCGCTCGCGCGCATAGTCGCGGGCCACTTCGAACGCGGCGCGGGCCATGCCCACCGATTGCGCGGCGATACCGATGCGACCGCCTTCGAGGTTGGCCAGGGCGATCTTGTAGCCCTCGCCCTCCTCGCCCAGGCGGTTGGCCGCCGGCACGCGCACGTCTTCAAAAACGATCTGGCAGGTGTCGGAGGCGTGCTGGCCGAGTTTGTCCTCGACCCGCGCCACCTGATAACCGGGGCTGTCGGTGGGCACGATAAAGGCGCTGATGCCGCGCTTGCCCGCCGCAGGATCGGTCACGGCGAAGACGATCACCACCCCGGCATTGCGGCCGGAGGTGATGAACTGCTTGCAGCCGTTCAAGACGTAGTGATCACCGTCGCGGCGAGCGCGGGTCTTCAGGCTGCTGGCGTCGGAGCCGGCCTGCGGCTCGGTCAGGGCGAAGGCGCCGAGCATGGCGCCGCTGGCCAGCGGAGTGAGGAAGCGCTGCTTCTGGTCGTCGTTGCCAAACTTGAGGATCGGCACGCAACCCACCGAGTTGTGCACGCTCATGATGGTGGAGCAGGCGCCGTCGCCGGCGGCGACTTCTTCCAGGGCCATGGCGTAGGCCAGGTAGCCGGTGTCGCACCCGCCCCACTGCTCCGGCACCAGCATGCCGAAGAAGCCCATGTCGGCCATTTCCGCCATCGCCTCTTTCGGGAAGCGGTGCTCGCGACTCCATTCTTCGGCGAACGGCCGCAGGCGTTCCTGGGAGAACTGCCGCGCCGCGTCGGCGATCTGTTGTTGCTCGTCGTTAACCAGCATGGTGCACCTCAGTTCAGGATCTCGACGGCCATGGCCGTGGCTTCGCCGCCGCCAATGCAGATTGCCGCGACGCCACGGCGCAGGCCTTTCTGGCGAAGGGCCGACAGCAGCGTGACCAGGATGCGCGCGCCGGACGCACCGATCGGGTGGCCCAGGGCGCAGGCGCCGCCATGGATGTTGACCTTGTCGTGGGACAGGTCCAGCGAATGCATCGCCGCCAGGGTAACCACGGCGAAGGCTTCGTTGATCTCGAACAGGTCGACATCGGCCAGGGTCCAGCCGGTGCGCTGCAGGAGTTTTTCGATGGCGCCGATTGGCGCGGTGGGGAACAGCGCCGGCGCGTCGGCGAACGCCGAGTGACCGTGGATCACCGCCAGCGGCTTGAGCCCCAGGCGTTCGGCGCGGGAACGGCGCATCAGCACCAGCGCGGCGGCGCCGTCGGAAATCGAACTGGAGTTGGCCGCGGTCACCGTGCCGCCGTCGCGGAAGGCCGGCTTGAGTTGCGGAATCTTGTCCAGGCGGGCCTTCGGCGGTTGCTCGTCGTCTTTGATCAGCACCTTCTCCTTGCCCACGGTGACTTCCACCGGAACGATCTCGGCGGCGAAGCTGCCGTCCTTGATCGCTTGCTGCGCGCGGGTCAGCGAGGCAATGGCGAAATCGTCCTGGGCCTGGCGGCTGAAGCCGTTGGCCTCGGCGCAGTCTTCAGCGAAGGTGCCCATCAGGCGGCCCTTGTCGTAGGCGTCTTCCAGGCCGTCGAAGAACATGTGGTCGATGATCTTGCCGTGGCCCATGCGATAACCGCTGCGGGCCTTGTCCAGCAGGTATGGCGCGTTGGACATGCTTTCCATGCCACCGGCGACCACCACTTCGGCGCTGCCGGCCAGCAGCAGGTCGTGGGCCATGATCGCGGCCTGCATGCCGGAACCGCACATCTTGTTCAGGGTGGTGCAGGTGGTGCCTTTGTCCAGGCCGGCACCCAGCGCGGCCTGGCGGGCCGGGGCCTGGCCGAGGCCGGCGGGCAGCACGCAGCCGAACAGCACTTGCTCGACGCTGTCGGCGGCGATGCCGGCGCGCTCCACCGCGCCACGGATGGCGGCGGCGCCCAGTTGCGGCGCGGTCAGGCTTTTGAGGTCGCCCTGCAGGCCACCCATGGGGGTGCGCACGGCGCTGACGATTACGATCGGGTCATTGGCGAGGGTCATGGTGTTCTCCTGCGATTATTTGGCAGCCATGCGCAAGGCGCCGTCGAGACGGATCACCTCGCCGTTGAGCATGCTGTTTTCAATGATGTGGCGAGCCAACGCGGCGTATTCCACCGGGCGGCCCAGGCGCGGCGGGAACGGCACGCCGGCGGCCAGCGAGTCACGGACTTCCTGGGTCATGCCGGCCATCATCGGGGTTTCGAAAATGCCGGGGGCGATGGTCATCACGCGGATGCCGAAGCGCGCCAGTTCGCGGGCGGCGGGCAAGGTCAGGCTGGCGATGGCGCCTTTCGACGCGGCGTAGGCGGCCTGGCCGATCTGGCCGTCATAGGCGGCGATCGAAGCGGTGTTGATGATGACCCCGCGCTCGCCATCGGCATCGGCCTCGCCTTCGGCCATGGCCGCGGCCACCAGGCGCAGCATATTGAAGCTGCCGATCAGGTTGACGTTGATCACCCGGCTGAAGCTGTCCAGACCGTGCGGACCATTTCTGCCGAGGACTTTCTCGGCGCCGACGATACCGGCGCAGTTGACCAGCCCGTGCAGGCTGCCGAACGCCTCCACGGCGGCATCGACCGCGGCCTTGGCGGCGGCTTCCTGGCTGATGTCGGCGACGGCATGGCGGGCGTTCTCGCCCAGCGCCGCGGCCTTGGCGGCGACCGCCTCGGCATTGAGGTCGACCAGCATCACCCGGGCACCGGCCTGGATGAGCATTTCCGCGGTCGCGGCGCCGAGGCCCGAGGCCGCGCCGCTGACGATGAAGTTCTTGTTGGCTATTTGCATGGTGCTGTCCTCACGCGCTGGCCTTGTGGGCCTGCGCTGCTTGTTGAAGGGCGATTTCCTGATTGCGCAGGATGAAACGCTGCAGCTTGCCGCTCGGGGTCTTGGGCAGCTCGCTGACGAATTCGATTTCACGGGGATAGGCGTGGGCGTACAGGCGCTGGCGTACGTGCTGGCGCAGGATTTCGGCCAGTTCGTCGTTGGCCGCGTGGCCGCTGCCGAGCACGACGAAGGCCTTGATCAGTTCGGTGCGCTCCGGGTCGGGCTTGCCGATCACCGCCGCTTCGATCACCGCCGGGTGCTCGATCAGCGCGCTTTCCACGTCGAACGGGCCGACGCGGTAGCCGGAGGTGGTGATCACGTCGTCGCTGCGGCCGACGAAGCTGATGCTGCCGTCCGGGTTCAGCTCGACGGTATCGCCGCTGAGGTAGTACTTGCCGACGAAGGCTTTGGTCGGCAGGCCGTGATAGCCGCCGAACCAGCACAGCGGCGATTGCTCGCGGTCAACGGCGAGGATGCCCGGCTGTCCGGCCGGCAGTTCCTGGTGGCGCTCGTCGAGCACGACGATGCGGTGGCCGGGGATGGCGTAGCCGGCGGAACCCAGGTGCACCGGGTGTTCGAGGCCGTGATGGTTGCACAGCACCATGCCCAGTTCGGTCTGGCCGTAGTGGTCGTGGATGGTCACGTCCAATTGGTCGCGGAACCAGCGGATCACTTCCGGGTTGAGCGGCTCGCCGGCGCTGCTCACCACCCGCAGGCGGCCCTTGATCGGCGCGGAAAACCCGTCGCCGGCGGCAATCAGCATGCGGTAGGCGGTCGGCGAACCGGCCAGGTTGGTGATGGCGAATTTGTCGATGACCCGGCAGGTGCTCTCGACGCTGAACGGGCCGTCGAAAAAGGTCGTCGCGTGGCCCAGGGACAAAGGCCCGGTGACCGCGTAATAGAGGCCGTAGGCCCAACCCGGGTCGGCGAGGTTCCAGAAGTTGTCTTCGCGGCGCAGGTCGATGGCGTCCCGCATGTAGCCCTGGAACGCGACGATGGCGCGCAGCGGGACTTCCAGGGGTTTGGCGGGGCCGGTGGTGCCGGAGGTGAACATCAGCAGGAACGGCGCCTCGCCCGACAGCAGGACCGGCTCGCAGTGCGGGTCGGCGGCATCCAGTTCAGGGTAGAAATCCAGGTCGCCACGGGCGGCGTCGGCCTTGACGCAGATGATCGTCGGGCAGTCTTCAACATCGTCGAGCTTGCCGCGGTTGTTCGGGTCGGTGACCACCACCTTGGCACCCGAAGCGTGCAGCCGGTGCTCGATGGCTTTCGGTCCGAACGCAGTGAACAACGGTTGATAGACCGCGCCAAGGCGCCAGGTGGCGAGGACCGTCACCAGCAACTCGACGGTTCGCGGCAGCAGCCCGGCGACCCGGTCACCGGGGCCGACGCCCTGGGCCTTGAGCACATTGGCAAAACGCGCGGCGCGGGCCTGCAGCTCGCTGAAACGATAACTGGCGCTTTGTCCGTCGCGGCCTTCCCAGTGAAGGGCGATGCGGTCGTCCGCAGCGTGTCGGTCGCAGCATTCGACACAGGCGTTGAGCGCCTCGAGACTGCCGGCCAGCGCCGCCCCGGCCGCTTGCGGGTAATTGAAGGTACGTGCCGCCGCGCTGTAATCACGCATCGCCGAACTCCTCGTTTTTATTGTTGGAATAACGAAAGGTCCGCAGATAGTCGCGCCGGTGCTGCGTTGGGGCAATGGTCAAAGCTGTCAATCTGGATGACTGGTTTGGCCATGGGACGACCCGCGTCGTCCCATGGCGGGCCGCTCAAACCGGCGGGTCTTGCCTCATCGCCTCGCCGGTCAGGCGCAGCGCCAGGTCCTGAAAGGCCGCGCTACGCTCAGCGGCGAGGCTGTTCATGCGCGCGAGGTATTCGCCCTCGGGCAGGCTGGCGTGCTGCGCGCCGAGTTCGTCCAAACGGTGCCAGAACCTGTCTTCAAGTTCAGCGAACGCGGCCGGGTGCTGTTCGCGCAGGTATTCCACCCAGTAATCGCGGCTGGCAATGAACCGCGGCAGTTCATTGCCCTGCTCGTCGGCACGCACGACACGCACCGCCTCGCGCAGGTCCTGCGGCGTCACGCCGGCGATCTGGCTGAAATCCATATGGCTCGGCTGCCCCGGCAACTCCAGCTCACGCGCCAGCCCCGTGCGATAGGCCAGGCTCACTTCCACCTCATCCACGCCACGCCCTTGGGCGTAACGCTCGGTGATCACCTGGCGAACGTGCAGTTCAAGCCGCTCCAGGCGGAACAGCCGTCGGCAAAACCGCAGCAGCACGCTATGCGACAGCCCCCAATTGGCTTGTCGGCGGGCCTGGTGGAGCAGGAAACGGACCTCCAGCACACTAAAGTTGGACTCCACACTGTCGGCGCAGGTCGTCGGTCCCGCCGCGAGGTCGAACAAGGTTTCCCGCAGCTCGGTGCTCTCCACGCAGCCGTTCAGCATGCGCCATACCCGCACCCGCAGATCGACCCCCGCCAGGCGGAACTCGGCCGTCGTCAGCAAGCGCCCCAGCAACGCGAAGAAGTCGCCGGAATTGGGCTCGGCATGCAGGCGATCCCACCGCTCACCGCGCTCGACCAGCACCTCGCCCTGGGCATCGTCGAGCCAGCGTTCACGCAACAACTCGCTCGATATCGGCACGTCCTCGGTCATGTCCCAGAGCCGCGCGCGGACCGCCGGCGAGAGCGGATTGCCCTGCAACAACAAGGCACTGCGGACGTGCTGGGGCGATTCGAAAAAGCCGTCCGGCAAGGTCGCCAATTGGTTGCCCCGCAAATCGGCGAACTCCACGAACGGCAGGCTCAGCACGCCCGGCGGGAGGCTGCGCAAGCGCGTCTGGCGCAGGCCCAGGCGTTGCAGGCGCGGCAAGCGGCTGACGTCCGGCGCCACATCCAACGGGTTGTGATCGAGGGACAGTATCTCCAGACGGCTCAACGACGACAGGATCTGCTGGCCCATGGTGCTGATGCGGATCAGGTTGCTCTCCAGCACCAGGTGGCGCAGCTCCCGCATATTGCCAACGGCCTGTGGAATGTCGGTGAGGGCGTTGCCGCTCATATCGAGCCAGCGCAGGCGAGTGAAGCTTTGCAGGAACCCGCTGATGCGCTGCGACTGCTGCGCGTCAGGCAAGGTCAACTCGACCACATGGGAAAAATCGATGTCCGCCGACAATTCCGGGAAATCCCCTGTCGCTACATAGCCGAGGTTCAAGCGATAGCCCAGCAAGGCGCCGTCAGTGCCGTGCATCGGCGCGGTCAGGCGACACCAGCAACGACGTATTTCCTCGACCACCCGGCGGCGACCATTGGCCTGTTGCGTGGTGGCCTGGAGTTGCCAGCGGTACAGGGTTTCTTCGAGGTGATGGAGCGATCGCTGATAGCGCAACAGCTCGCTCATCGGGTCATCGTGCGCAGCGCTGATGCCCTCGAGAAAGCGGCTTACTTCCTGGTCATCGAACCCCGGAAACAATGACCTGACCATGCTGGTCAACGAGGTTCGCCCCGTGGCCCCGCGCCCACTCAGCGGATAGCCCGGACGACCCTCGGCGGTACGCCGCAAGGGGTTGAACACGCCCGGCCGGCTGGCCATGCCGATCAGCACCGGCACGCGCTGGCGGTCGGCGATGGCGCGATCGAGCAGCAGTTGCCGCAATTGTTCATCAGCCTGCTCGCCCTCCAGACCCAAGGCTTGAGCGTTGACCGGGCCAAGCCCCTCCAGGATGGCGTGGAACAGATTGCCTGGTTCCGCCTGGTTGCCCACCGGGTCCAGCTCACCGAACACGTCGAACTGCGCGCCGGCCCGCAGCAGGATCCGCACCTGTCGTGTGTCGGAAAGCGGCAGCAGGCGCTCGATCACCCGGCCGTGCACCGATCCGTCGCGCAACTCGAAACTGAAGCCCTCGGGCCACTCGGGCAGATGACGCAACAAGCCGAAGGCCAGGCGCACGCTGAGGTCGGGGCACACGTTGTGCAAACACAGGCCCTGCAGCGCCTGGCTGACGCGCACCTCGCTCAACGCCAGGCGCGCCTGCTCGGCCATGGCCAGGGGAATTCGCCCGCGCTCGTCGATGGAGCGAAGCGCGGCCTCCCCCGCCTCGTCAATCAAGGCGCGGATATGCACGGCGGGCAAGCCGGGGAAATCACGCCGCAGCAAGGCGCCCCGGCTATCAAGCTTCGACGACTGCCGGGCCGCGGTGTTGTCGAACAGCAACGCCCGAAGCGACGGCGAACCCGATTGCCAGGTGGCCCGCTCGTCCACCGGCAAGGCGTGCGGACGGTTGAGCAACGCCTTGGTGTAGCCGGCCAACTCGGGGTCCGCCGCACTCATCGGCTGCCCCTGTTGCAGTTGCTCGAAGAAACGATCGATCCGCGCATCCAGGGCAAACTGCGCCAGCGTATGGCGCAAGGTTGCCGGCACCGCGCGCCGCTCCACCAACAGGCCGCGCAACATCGCCTCATCGCCCCCGGCCACGGCGACCGCCCGTTCACACGCGAGGTCGCTCACGTCTTCGCTACCGGGTAGCAGGCGGCGCAACAGATTGGCCGTGCCCTGCCATTGCAGAGGGTGCTCGCCGGGCAGCCACCAGGCACCGCGACCATTTCCGCTCAATATCGGTGTGTAGCCCTCCGCGCGGGTCGGATGAAGAATCAGCCAGCGACCACTGCGCGGATCCTGCCGGACTTCGAATACCCGGTCGCCCTGCCGCCACCACTGACGGCCTTGCTTGCGGATCAGACCGTCGGCGTCGAGCCGGTGCGGGAACGGCAACGACAGCAGCGGCAAGGCATAGGCGGACAAGTCCGCGAGCCACAGGCGCAGGGTTCCGTCGGCACGCAGCACCGGTAACAGCCGGCCAATGAACTCACTGCGCTGCAAGGTCCGCACTACCGTGATCGCGGCCACCGAACCGATCGTGGTCAGCGTCAGGTCGCGCACCACTCCCAACATGTGGTCGAGCGCTTCTTCGTGCTGGCCCCGGCGCCACTCCTGCACCCCCTCATACACCTCGCCGAGCATTTCCCAGACCAGGTTCACCAGCATCAATTCGCCGACCACCGGCAAGAACGACGCAGTCAACATAAGCACCGATACCCCCGCCGACTCCAGCGCGGCGATGCGCTGTTGGTACACCTCCAGGTCAGCCGCCGAGGTCGGCACGACCAAAGCGGCGGCATCGGCCTTGAGCCGGCTGATCCGGTGCTGCACCAGGCGAGAGAACTCGACGTCCTGAGCCGTCAGCCCGACCACCTCCAGGTCCAGCCGCGACGCGAGCTTGATGACGAAACCCAGCCGATCATCCTGGGCGAGCAGGTGGGTGAAGCGGTCGCGGTAGGCGCTGTTCTTGAGGTCATTGCCCAGGTCGGTGGCCAGTGCGTACCACGACGAATATTGGCGCAACGGCTGACGGGGATCATTGGGCCAATAGAAAACCAGTTGCCGCGGCGCTGCGCCGGCCTGCTCGCGAACGGCGCCCGGCAGGCCCTTGTCGCGCGCCTCGAAGATCAACACGCCCGGCACAGCGAAACCCAACACTTCCAGAAAGCGGCAGCAGACGGGCAACTGGCCCGGGTTCGCATGGGCATCGGCCGTGGCCAGTTTCAGCAAACCCTGCAGGGCCTGATCATCGATCTGGCCCCTGAGGCTGGCGCTGTGGGCATGCGCGGCCAGCGCGCAGCGCATGTCTTCGGCCAGCACATGCAACACCTGTTGCAGCGCCTGGGTGTCGGCCGGTTGCAGCAGCGTTTCCAGGTGCTGCTGGTATTGGCTGCCGAGGTCCAGGCGGCGACAGATTTCGGCCAGGCGCTCCGGTGGCAGGTCCAGCATCTTGCCCGCCTGGACGATGCCGGCGCCCGGGTAGTAATTGCTGGCCTTGGCCTGCGCCCCGGTAAAGTTTTGCAGCACGCGGTGGAACAGGCTGCTGTCGCGGGAGTAAAGCTTGAACGTGGGCAGGTCGACGTCAGTGATCGGAAACAACGGGCGCGTGACCCGCAACCGGACATCGCGCCACAGCGCCTCACGGATATCCAGGGCAACCTCACCCTCCTGGGCCAGCGCGTTCTGGAGCAAAGGGATGACGAAGTCCTCGACCGGCCGGATCGACTCCAGCAGCCGCGCCACCCGCCCCTGCAAGGCCTGGTGGGCAGCAAGGCTGGCCTGCAACTGATCGAGCCGGTCAACGGAGGCGGACTTGAGCCACTGCGGGGCTTGGGAGGCGATGAAACGGTCAATCGCCGAGTTGTCGTCCAGTGCCACGTCGGCAGATGAATCGGGGGAACGCGTGGATGAAGGTGACATGGGGTCAGGCTCCTCGATGAGAGCCGGCAGCCTATGAACCCCTTCCGCCCGCCATCAGCGGGAAACAGCGCACGGCGGTGCAGCGCGTCCTCCCAGGCAAACACCTCAGCCGCTGGCCAACACCAGACTGCGGTAGTGCCCCGGATTGCTCCCCGACCATTTGCGAAAGGCCTTGTAGAACGAACTGGTGTCGGCAAAACCGAGGCGCTCGGCGATCTCGGCGAAGCTGATATCGGCCTGGGCCAGCCAGCCGATCGCCAGCTCCTTGCGCACGCTGTCCTTGAGCGCCTGGTAAGTCTGGCCTTCGTCCGCCAGGCGCCGGCGCAGGGTCGAGGCGGAGATGCACAGGCGCTGCGCCAGGGCTTCGGTTTCCGGCCACTCGGCGGCGGGCAGCCGGCGCAGGTCGTCCTTGATGCGCCGCGCCAGGCTCGCCGGGTCGCGGTACTTGACCAGGATGTTGCCCGGCGCCTCGGCAAGAAAGCGCTGCAATTCCTCGGCGCTGCGCCGTACCGGCAGGTCCAGGCAATCGGCGGCGAAAATCATCCGCGTGCGCGGGCGATCGAATTGCAGGTTCTGGGAAAACATCACCCGGTAGTCGTCGCAAAAGTCCGGCTCGGCGCAGCGCAATTCGATGGCCAGAATCGGAATCCGTCGTCCGGCCAGCCAGCAGGCCACGCCGTGGACGATCATCCAGAAGGTGAAATAGGTGAAGGGTCGGCGCGGGTCCTGGTGCGGCTCTCCGATGACGATCTCGGCGAGGCTCTGCTGGCGCACCAGCGCCGGGTGCAGGTGTTCGAACATCAGCGTGAGGAATTCCAGCGCCGAGGCCAGCGCCGTGCCCACCGTGGGCTGGGCCATGGACGAGCGGCAGAGAAAGGCCAGGCTGCCGCTGCGCAGGCCGCGGGGGTCCATGCAAAAGAACTCGTCGTTGCAGCGCCGCGCCAGCAACCGCCAAAGCCGCGCATAAGCGCTGGACGGCACGCGGGCGTCGGGCAACGCCAGGCGCGCCGGGTCGATCCCGACGCGGCCCAGCACTTCCACGGTGGCCGCGCCGGGGGGACAACCCTGCAACAGCGCTTCACGCACCAGTTGCATGGAGATGGTGTCTTTCTCCGTTTTCAACGCTGTTTCGCCTTGAGTCTTGTTTGACCGGCATCTTAGGCCGGCACGCGGAAAAAACCAGTGTTCAGTCCTGGCCGGCCAGTTCGAGAAACGCCCGGATCAGACGCAACTCCCGACGCCGCTCCAGGCAACCGAGCATGTGCTGGTTGACCAGCCCGGCGCCCTCGATCGGACGCGCCACCACCCGTGGGTCATGGCTCAGTTCCGCCGAAGAGACGATGCCGATGCCCAGGTGCGCCGCTACCGCCTCGGTCACCGCCTCGCGGCTGTCCAGCTCCAGCAGCACCCGCGGCTGCACGCTGGCGTCGGCGCAGGCCTGGTCGAAGGTGCGGCGGGTAATCGAGCTGGGTTCGCGCAGCACCATGATCTGCCGGTCCAGCTCAGCCAGGGGCAGTTCGTGTCCGCTGTCGGCCAACGGGTGGGTGGCCGGCAGCAAGGCACAGATTCGCGACGCCGAGAGACTTTGCAGGTAGACCCCCTTGCGGGGCTCGACCTCGGTCAGCACCGCCACATCGGCGTGTTCCGACAGCAGCGCGGCGAGGGTTTCCTGGGCATTGCCCAGGCGCAGATTGACGGTGATGCCCGGATAACGCTCGCGCAGCAGCGCCAGCATCGGCATGACCCGGTGCGGCCCGTCGGCGGCCACCTCCAGGCGGCCGGTGAGCAACTGTCGGTTGGCTTCGAGCATGGCCTGGGCTTCTTCGGCAAGACTGAACAGCGCGCGGGTGATAGCCGCCAGACGGATGCCCTCCTCGGTCAGTTCGACCCGCCGCGCGGTGCGGCGCAACAGGGTGATCTGGTAGTGCTCCTCCAGCGCCTTGACGTGGCCGGTGACCGCCGGCTGGCTGATGAACAGGCGGCTGGCGGCGCGGGTAAAGCTGCCTTCGCGGGCGACGGCATCGAAGGCACGGAGCTGGAACAGGTTCATATCTATCGGCCTGACTTATGGCTGGCATAACGACAAACAATTTGATTGATGGCGCGCCGGATTGCAACGTAGCGCCCATAGATTCTGCCCACCGCCAGCGAGAACCCCCATGTCCGACGCCCCTGTCCTGCTGACCCCCGGCCCCCTGACCACCTCGGCGCGCACCCGCCAGGCCATGCTGATGGACTGGGGTTCCTGGGACCGCGATTTCAACCAGTTGACCGCCAGCCTCTGCGAGCAGCTACTGGGCATCCTCAACGGCCACGCCAGCCACCACTGCGTGCCGCTGCAAGGCTCCGGCACGTTTGCCGTGGAAGCGGCGATCGGCACCTTGGTGCCTCGCGACGGCAAAGTTCTGGTGCTAATCAACGGCGCCTACGGCCAGCGCCTGACGAAGATCTGCAAAGTGCTGGGCCGCGCGTATAGCACCTTCCAGACCGCCGAGGACCAACCGACCACCGCCGCCGACGTCGACCGCCTTCTGCGCGAAGACGCCAGCGTCAGCCATGTCGCGCTGATCCATTGCGAGACCAGTACCGGCATCCTCAACCCGCTGGCGGAGATCGCCCAGGTCGTCGCCCGCCACGGCAAGCAGTTGATCATCGACGCCATGAGTTCCTTCGGCGCGCTGCCGATCGACGCCGCGCAGGTGCCGTTCACCGCCCTGATCGCCGCCTCGGGCAAATGCCTGGAAGGCGTGCCGGGCATGGGCTTCGTCTTCGCCGAGAAAAACGCCCTGGCCGCCGCCGAAGGCAACAGCCCTTCCCTGGCGATGGACCTGCACGACCAGCACGCCTACCTGAGCAAGACCGGCCAATGGCGCTTCACCCCGCCGACCCATGTGGTCGCCGCGCTGCACGAAGCGCTGCTGCAATACAGCGAGGAAGGCGGTCTGCCCGCCCGTCACCAGCGCTACGCCGACAATTGCGCCGCGTTGCTCGACGGCATGGCGACGCTGGGCCTGCGCAGCTTCCTGCCGCCAGCGATCCAGGCGCCGATCATCGTCACCTTCCACGCACCGCGCGACAGCCGCTACCAGTTCAAGGACTTCTACGAACGGGTCAAGGCCAAGGGCTTCATCCTCTACCCCGGCAAGCTGACCGAGGTCGAGACCTTTCGCGTCGGCTGCATCGGCTGCGTCGGACCGGACGGCATGCGCGCCGCCGTGAACGCCGTGGCCGCAGCGCTGCGGGAAATGGAAGTCGTGGATATCTGATTCATCCCCTCGCCAAATTTGCCGTTTGAACGATCAAGGACTCACTCACATGAACTACAGCAACCCGCAACGCCTGCAAGCCGCAATCCTCGACTGGGCCGGCACCGTGGTCGACTTCGGCTCCTTCGCGCCGACGCAGATCTTTGTCGAGGCTTTCGCCGAATTCGACGTCGAGGTGTCCATCGAAGAGGCTCGCGGGCCGATGGGCATGGGCAAGTGGGACCACATCCGCACCTTGTGCGACCAGCCGCAGATCGCCGAGCGTTACCGCAAGGTGTTCGGCCGCGTACCGAGCGACGACGATGTGACCGCCCTCTACAACCGCTTCATGCCACTACAGATCGAAAAGATCGGCGTGCACTCGGCGCTGATCCCCGGCGCCCTGGACACCATCAGCCAATTGCGCGCCGACGGGCTGAAGATCGGCTCCTGCTCGGGCTACCCGAAAGTGGTGATGGACAAGGTGGTGGAACTTGCGGCGCAGAATGGCTACGTCGCCGACCACGTCGTGGCCACCGACGAAACGCCCAATGGCCGCCCATGGCCGGCACAGGCGCTGGCCAACGTGATCGCGCTGGGTATCGATGATGTCGCGGCGTGCGTGAAGGTGGATGACACCGTACCGGGCATTCTCGAAGGTCGCCGTGCCGGGATGTGGACCGTGGCGCTGGTGTGTTCGGGCAACGCCCTGGGCCTGACCTATGAGGGTTACAAGGCGCTGGACGCGGAAACGCTGGCCAGCGAGCGCCAGCGGATCAATGCACTGTTCGAGGGCTCACGCCCGCATTACCTGATCGACACCCTCAACGAGTTGCCGGCGGTGGTGGCGGATATCAACCGCCGGCTGGCGGCGGGGGAAATGCCGCAGTCGGTTTAAGCCAATGCAATTCGGGGCCGCGTTGCGGCCCCTGACATCAACCCTGATGCCGCGCCACCCACTTGGCGAAACTGTCGATAAAGCCCTGCAAAAACGGCCGCGCTTTCTCCGACAACTTGCCCTGCTCATCGAACAGGGCCGCCGCGCCGCCGATATACGCCTCTGGCTGCTGCATGCACGGCACATCGAGGAACACCAGCGACTGGCGCAGATGATGGTTGGCGCCAAAGCCCCCCACCGCCCCCGGCGAAACACTGACCACCGCGCCCGGCTTGCCGCTGAAGGCGCTCTGTCCGTAAGGACGCGACCCCACGTCAATGGCATTTTTCAACGCACCCGGTACCGAACGGTTGTACTCCGGGGTGACGAACAGCAGTGCATTGCTGCTCTTGATCTGCTCGCGGAACGCCTTGTAGGCTGCGGGTGGATCGGTGTCGATGTCTTCGTTGTAGAGCGGCAGATCGCCGATTTCGACGATTCTCAACGTAAGGTTCGACGGCGCCAGTTCACCAAGCGCCTGGGCGACCTTGCGATTCAGAGACGCCTTGCGCAGACTGCCAACCAGCACAGCAACCGTATAAACCTGGCTCATGACCACTTCCACCTGTACGAATAAAGGGAATTGGTAGTTATAGATGATGAGCCCTGCCTGTGAGGTTTTTTTCCTGGCGCACAAAACTTCCCCCTGCGCGCCATGGTCTATGGCCCACAGAGATCATTTTTTTCAGAGGTCGCAAGCAAAATGACAGCAGTACTGGTCGGGCAATTTCATGCACGGGACGCTGAAGGACGCATCTATCCCGTGCATGAGTTTCAGGAAGCTACTCTCCAGGCCGATGGAAATGCCGCCTCATTGCCGATTACCACGTACCGCCTCGCCATCGGTGATCGGGTCAATCATCTGGGAGATGATCGCTTCGAGCTGGTGCAGAGCGGCGTGGAGATTATCCGGATTCCCTGACATCACGGGATACGGCCTGGAAGTCCGGGCCGTTGCAGCATTATTGACCGTCCGGTTTTTCCGGACGAAAACGAAAAGGGCGACCCTTGCGGATCGCCCTTTTCGTTTAACCGCCAACAGGAGCGGTAATGTTTGGTAGGCACAATTGGACTCGAACCAACGACCCCCACCATGTCAAGGTGGTGCTCTAACCAACTGAGCTATGTGCCTGCTGTGGGGCGGCATTCTACGCAAACGGTAGAGTGTGTCAACACCGAGTTACGGGAAATCTGCAAAAAAATCAGCGACTTTTAATCCCCCGCCAATAAACGCTGAAAACGAAAAAGGCGACCCTCTCGGATCGCCTTTTTCGTGACCGCCAACAGGAGCGGTGATGTTTGGTAGGCACAATTGGACTCGAACCAACGACCCCCACCATGTCAAGGTGGTGCTCTAACCAACTGAGCTATGTGCCTGCTGTGAGGCGGCATTCTACGCATTCGGCAAAGTGAGTCAACAGCTTTTTTAAGCTAAACCACTGAATAATAAAATTATTTACGCATAAACCCGGTTTTCGCTGTTTTCGACCGTCCGGCTGGCGGGTGTTTATTATTATTGATAGGATCTGCACATTCGTAAAAAATACAAAACACACAACTACAAAGTCACACAGATTCGAGGTACCGCCCCATGGCCGCCACTCCTTATCCACAGTCCTATTACGCCGCTTCGGCCAACCCGGTGCCACAGCGCCCTGCCCTGCAGGAAGAAGTCGAGACCGATGTTTGCGTGATCGGCGCCGGTTACACCGGTTTGTCCAGCGCGCTGTTCCTGCTGGAAAACGGTTTCAAAGTCACCGTGCTGGAAGCCGCCAAGGTCGGTTTCGGCGCGTCGGGCCGTAACGGCGGCCAGATCGTCAACAGCTATAGCCGCGACATCGATGTCATCGAACGCACCGTCGGCCCGCGCCAGGCACAACTGCTCGGGCAAATGGCCTTCGAAGGCGGCCGCATCATTCGCGAGCGCGTGGCCAAGTACAACATCCAGTGCGACCTGAAAGACGGTGGCGTGTTTGCCGCCGTGACCAACAAGCAGATGGGCCACCTGGAATCGCAGAAGCGCCTCTGGGAGCGCTTCGGCCACACCCAGCTGGAACTGATGGACAAGAACCGCCTGCGCGAAGTGGTCGCCTGCGACAGCTATGTCGGCGGCATGCTCGACATGAGCGGCGGTCATATCCACCCGCTGAACCTGGCACTGGGCGAAGCCGCTGCCGTGGAATCCCTGGGTGGCAAGATTTACGAACAGTCCCCGGCCATCCGCATCGACCGTGGCGCCAACCCGGTGGTGCACACCCCGAACGGCCGCGTACGCGCCAAGTTCATCATCGTTGCCGGTAACGCCTACCTCGGCGGCCTGGTGCCGGAACTGCAAGCCAAGTCGATGCCGTGCGGCACCCAGGTGATCACCACCGAACCGCTGAGCGATGAGCTGGCCCGCACCCTGCTGCCGCAAGACTACTGCGTCGAAGACTGCAACTATCTGCTCGACTACTACCGCCTGACCAGCGACAAGCGCCTGATCTTCGGCGGCGGCGTGGTCTACGGCGCCCGCGACCCGGCGAACATCGAGGCGATCATCCGTCCGAAGATGCTCAAGGCGTTCCCGCAGTTGAAAGACGTGAAGATCGACTACGCCTGGACCGGCAACTTCCTGCTGACCCTGTCGCGCCTGCCGCAAGTGGGTCGTCTGGGCGACAACATCTACTACTCCCAGGGCTGCAGCGGTCACGGCGTGACCTACACCCACCTCGCCGGCAAGGTGCTGGCCGAGGCGCTGCGCGGCCAGGCCGAGCGTTTCGACGCCTTTGCCGAACTGCCGCACTACCCGTTCCCGGGCGGTCACCTGATGCGCGTACCGTTCAGCGCCATCGGCGCCTGGTACTACACCCTGCGCGACCGCCTGGGCGTATAAGCCTGGCGGCCGTCAGCGCCCGAGGGCGTTGACGGCCTGCCGCGCGGCCTGCTCCTGGCCGGCCTGGGCCAGGTCATTCGCCGCCTTGAGCCAGCGTTGCCGGTCCACCTGGGCCGGCAGTTGCTTCGGTTGCTGCACCAGCACCGCCCAGCCCCCTTCCTTCTTCCACGCCGATTCGAACGAATCAAAGTCCATCAGCATCCGCCGACTGTTCCCCGCCCGCAGCAGCACACGCTCCTTGTAGCGGTCGTAGCCGACCAACAGGGCGTAACGCGGCTCACTCCAGAACGCCGAGCCTTCCTGATAGCGCAACAGCACCGGATTGCCCGCCGCCACCTGCGTGAGCAGCGCCGGCAGCCTGCTGTCCAGCGGATAAACCACCATGCCGTATTGCTGGGCGACGGTTTGCATAGACGTCTGCAGACGTTCCTGCTCCTGAGGCAGTTTCAGCGCACCTTCCAGCAGCCCCGGAGTGATGCGCACGCCTTGCTGCGAGAGGATCGCCGCCAATGCCATCGGCGCGCTCTGGTTGGCGTTGCCGCGGAAAAACGGCACCGTGCCGAGTTCGACCCGTTGCGGCAGTTGCTTGAGTTCGGAAGACGGCTGGCTGGCGCAGCCGGCCAGGGTCGCGGCCAGCAGACAGGCGGCAAAAAGACGGCGTGGCGTTGTGGAAAGGATCGGCATGGGTCCTCGCTTGAGCGGATGCCAGGCAGGCAACGCCCGGGCTTGAGCGGCGATCATAGGCCGACAGGCGGCATCGGTATAGCCCGCGTCCGCCTTAGAACAAAGCGGCCCAAGGCCTCAGACCATCGGTCAATAGCCTGAAATAAGTGAGCGTCTAGACTAATGAGGTGTCTGAGTTACTGGTCCTGCCTGTACTGAAGAAGGAGGCACCCATGAGCCTGACCATGGTTATTTTCATGTTGATCGCAGCCTGGCTGAGTGTCGCGGCTGCCATGTTGTGGGGCGTGTTGCGTATTGCCCGTCGTCATCACCTGCACCATCAGAATCCCGAGCCGCCCGTGAATGCACCAGCGCCGGCACCTCGTCGAGTGGCTCGTCGTCACGTTGGCGCCCACTGAATCTGCTGCTCGCGCTCGTCTGAGCATAGGAAAGGTTCTTCACGGAATACTGGGGGCTTTGGGCTTGAGTGCTCTGAGCTTATCCATTCTTTTTGGCGAGGCTGCCGGCCCCTTTAGCCTTTACGGCGAGTCCATTTTGTCTTGGCAAATTAGACTCGCCGTAGAGGCGAAAGGGGCCGGCAGCCTCGCCGCATCGAACGGATAAGTCCGCAAAGCCAAAGCCAAGCCAGAACCAGAACCAGAACCATAAAAAAGGGGCCCCTGAAAAGGAGCCCCAACTACAGCACGCAACAGATTCGTTAAATCAGCCCTCGCTGGCCTCACGCCGCTGGCGAGCCTTGCGCGAGAGAATGTTCAGCACCTCGATCGCAGTAGAGAACGCCATCGCCGCATACACGTAGCCTTTCGGAACGTGGGCGCCGAAGCCTTCGGCGATCAGGGTCATGCCGATCATGATGAGGAAGCCCAGGGCCAGCATCACCACGGTCGGGTTGTCATTGATGAACTTGGCCAGTGGATCCGCCGCTACCAACATCACGATCACGGCGCTGACTACGGCGATGATCATGATCGGCAAGTGCTCGGTCATGCCCACGGCGGTAATGATGCTGTCGATGGAGAAGACGATGTCCAGCACCAGGATCTGGCCAATGGCCGCTGCGAAACCCAGGGTAATGGTAGACGACGCCTTGGATTCTTCCTGGGCCCGTGGATCCACGCTTTCGTGGATTTCCTTGGTGGCTTTCCAGAGCAGGAACAGACCACCGGCGATCAGGATCATGTCCTTCCACGAGAAGCTCTTGCCGAGGATGTCGATGACCGGCTCGGTCAACTGGACGATCCAGGCCACGGTGCTGAGCAGCGCCAGGCGCATCACCAACGCCATGCTGATACCGATACGCCGCGCCTTGGAGCGGAATTCCTCAGGCAGCTTGTTGGTCAGGATCGAGATGAAGATCAGGTTGTCGATGCCGAGGACGATTTCCATGGCCACCAAAGTGGCCAGGGCAACCCAGGCGGTCGGGCTTGCGGCGAGTTCCAGCAGGTATTCCATGGATCAGATCCTGAATCGTTGTTGAGAAAAGGTAGATCAGATTTCCTGACCGTCAGTGTCCTTGGTGTCTTCTTTCTTTTCCGGCTGTGTACCGGTGGCGTCGTTAAGCGCCTGCTGGGCGGCCTTGTTGGTGTCGTCAATGGCCTGTTTGGCCGACTCGGCAGCCTGGTTGAGCATCTGCTGGGCGGACTTTTCGGCCTGTTCGCAGCCGGTCATGGCGAACAGGGCCATTACAAGGACCAGGGGCGTACCGATGGATTTGAGGTCAAGCATGGGGTCTTCTCCGAAGTGTTTTCGCTGCCACAACAGATGGCACCGCAATGGCAGGGGATTCTAAATATCTTGATACATCAGGAAAATTCGTATTTTCAGCGGTTATACTTCGGTTTTTCCGAATCGGGGATTGTCATGCTCAATTACCGGCAACTGCATTACTTCTGGGTCGTGGCCAAGACCGGCAGCATCGTGCGTGCCTGCGAACAATTGAACCTGACCCCGCAGACCATCAGCGGGCAGATCAGCCTGCTGGAACAGACCTACGGCATCGAGTTGTTCCGGCGGGTCGGGCGCCAGTTGGAGTTGACCGAAACCGGTCGCCAGGCCCTGTCCTACGCCGAGCCGATGTTCCAGATCGGCGGCGAGCTGGAAGCCATGCTGCGGGCGCAGCCCAACGAGCAGCAGGTGCTGTTTCGGGTTGGGGTGGCGGATGTGGTGCCCAAGTCGATCGTCTACCGGCTGATCGCGCCGACCATGGAGCTGGCCGAGCCGCTGCGCATCAGTTGCCGTGAAGACAAACTGGAGCGACTGCTGGCCGACCTGGCGATCCAGCGCCTGGACCTAGTGATCTCCGACAGCCCGATGCCCAGCCACCTGGATATCAAGGGCTACAGCCAGAAGCTCGGTGAGTGCGGTATCAGTTTCCTCGCCACGCCGGAGCTGGCAGCGCGTCTGCCGCTGCCCTTCCCCGCCTGCCTGCAACACGCGCCGTTGTTGATCCCCGGCCAGGAAACCATGGTACGCAACCGCTTGCTGCGCTGGTTCGCCGAGCAGCAGTTGCAGCCGCGGATCGTCGGCGAGTTCGACGACAGCGCGTTGATGCAGGCTTTCGGCAAGTCCGGTAGCGGGATTTTCATTGCCCCCAGCGTGATCGCCGAGGAGGTCTGCCGGCAGTACGACGTCGAACTGATCGGCCAGACCGACGCGGTCACCGAGTCGTTCTATGCCATTTCGGTGGAGCGCAAGGTCAAGCACCCGGGCATCGTCGCCATCACCGAGGGCGCGCGCCGCGAGCTGTTCAACTGGCCACTGGCTTGAAGCGCGTCAGCCACAGGGCCAGGGCCAACGCGAGGGCAATCAGTATCGCGGCGACATAGCCGACATCCGCCAGGCCCAGGCGGTCGATCACCGCGCCGCCGATCAGCGCCCCAAGGCCGATGCCCAGGTTACCTCCGGCGATATTCAGCGAGGCGCCGAAGGCCGGCGCTTCGGGCGCGGCCTTGATCACACGGACATGGCTGACCAGGAACAGCGCCGCCTGGGCCAGGCCCCAGACCGCCAGGGCCAGCACCAGTCCGACGCTGGACTGGATCGCTGGCACCACCGCCAGCAGCCCCACCACCAACAACGCGCAGAAGCCCGCTGAAGCGAGCAGCGGATGACGGTCCACCGCGCGCCCGCCCAGGCTGTTGCCGATCAAACCCACCGCGCCGAAACCCATCAGGTACCAGCCAACCCGGTCGCCGTCGAAGCCGGCCAGGCGCTCCAGCAGGTCCGCCAGGTAGGTGTAGGCCGTGAACATGCCGCTGAACACCAGCACCGACAACAGCACATGCCCCTGCAGCAGCGGGCTGCGCAGCACCCGGAACTGCCCGCGCAGCGAGGTGGTTTCGCTCTGCCGTGGGGTGTGCGGCAGGTAGCGCCACAGCAGCAGCGCCTTGGCCAGCGATAACAGCGCCAGCGCGGCAAAGGCCACCCGCCAGCCCAGTGCATCGCCGAGCAAGGTGCCGAGGGGAATACCGAAAACCGTGGCGCAGACCACGCCAAAGCTGATCTTGCTGATCGCCCGTCCGGCGTAGGCCGGGCCGACGATGTCCACCGCCGTTTCGCTGGCCAGCGCCCAGAACACCGGCAGGCCCAGCGCCGGCACCAGCCGCGCCACGGCCATCACGTAGTAGTCGGTGGCCAGCGCCGCCAGCCCGTTGGAGGCGGCAAACAGTAACAGCACGCCGACAAACAGCCGCTTGCGCTCGAAACGCGCGCACCAGGCGGTGAGAAAAGGTCCGCAGCAGGCCACGGTGAATGCGAACAGGGTCACCAGCAGGCCGGCCTGGGAAACGCTGACGTGCAGGTCCCGAGCGATTCCCGGCAGCAGGCCGATAATGAGGAATTCAGTGGTCAACACGGTGAAGCCGGCGGCGGCCAGCAACAGGATTGGCAGGAACATCCAGACTCCAGCGATGAGCGCATCGGCTCAAAAAGGTCGCGCATGGTAACAGTCACCGGCATGGCGACCTACCGTCGGACCGGGGGCAATGGGTGAGGTCGCGAGCTCTGTGATAGAGTTCCGCCCTTTTTTCGACCGGCGCCACCCGCCGCGTCGAGGCATTCCGTACCCGGGCGATCCCCGGGCCCTGAACACGATCGAGTCAGATTCGTTATGTTGCCTGTTCTCAACTTGCTCAATCGCACCAGCCTGGTGCTGCAAATCCTCATCGGTCTGGTGGCCGGCATCGCCCTGGCGCTGCTCGCGCCGCAAGTGGCGGGCAACCTCGCCTTTATCGGCAAAGTGTTCGTCAGTGCGCTGAAGGCCGTGGCGCCGATCCTGGTGTTCATCCTGGTCATGGCGTCCATCGCCAACCACAAGCACGGCCAGCAGACCCATATCCGGCCCATCCTCGTGCTGTACCTGTTCGGCACCTTCGCCGCGGCGGTGGTCGCGGTGGCGGCGAGCATGCTGTTCCCGTCCACGCTGGTGCTGAGCACCGAAGGCGCGCAGATGAGCGCGCCCGGCGGCATCGCCGAAGTGCTCCAGGGCCTGCTGCTGAGCGCCGTGGACAACCCGGTCAACGCGCTGGTCACCGGCAATTTCATCGGCATCCTGGCCTGGGCCATCGGCCTCGGCATTGCCGTGCGGCACGCTGGCCCGACCACCCGCACCGTGCTCGACGACCTGTCCAACGGCGTGACCCTGATCGTCCGTGTGGTGATCCGCTTTGCCCCGCTGGGCATCTTCGGTCTGGTCGCTTCGACCCTGGCCCAGTCCGGTCTCGGCACCCTGGTCGGCTACCTGCACCTGCTGGCGGTGCTGATCGGCTGCATGCTGTTCGTCGCCCTGGTGATGAACCCGCTGATCGTGTTCTGGAAAATCCGCCGCAACCCGTTCCCGCTGACCCTGCTGTGCCTGCGCGAGAGCGGCATCACCGCCTTCTTCACCCGCAGCTCGGCGGCGAACATTCCGGTCAACCTGGCCTTGAGCGAGAAGCTCGGCCTGCACGAAGACACCTACTCGGTGTCGATCCCGCTGGGCGCGACCATCAACATGGCCGGCGCGGCGATCACCATCACCGTGCTGACCCTGGCGGCGGTGCACACCTTGGGCATCGCCGTCGACCTGCCGACCGCCGTGCTGCTCAGCGTGGTCGCGGCGGTCTGCGCCTGCGGCGCCTCGGGCGTGGCCGGTGGCTCGCTGCTGCTGATCCCGCTGGCCTGCAGCCTGTTCGGCATCCCCAGCGAGATCGCCATGCAGGTGGTGGCGGTGGGCTTCATCATCGGCGTGCTGCAGGACTCGGCGGAAACCGCGCTCAACTCCTCCACCGACGTCCTGTTCACTGCGGCCGCCTGCGAAGCGGAAGCTCGCCGCGGCTGATGCCATCACGACCGGTGGCATCGTGCCGCCGGTCGCTTGTGTTAACCCTGTCACAGCCCTAGGCTAGGGGCTTTCCATGCACAGAGACAGGGTCATGTCCGAAGAGCAAGAATCCCCCGCCACTGCCCGCTTCAACGCCACTGAAATCCGCGTCCTGGGCTCGCTTATCGAAAAGCAGGCGAGCAACCCGGAAACCTATCCCCTGACCCTCAACGCGCTGATGCTGGCCTCCAACCAGAAAACCAGCCGCGAACCCGTAATGAACCTCGCCCAGGGCCAGATTGGCCAAAGCCTGCGTGCCCTTGAAGGCCAGGGCCTGGTCCGCCTGCAGATGGGCAGCCGCGCCGACCGCTGGGAACAGCGCGTGGACAAGGCGCTGGAACTGGTGCCGGCGCAGTTGATCCTGATGGGCCTGATGTTCCTGCGCGGGCCGCAGACCATCAACGAACTGCTGACCCGCAGCCAGCGCATGCATGACTTCGACGACAACGACCAGGTGCTGCACCAGCTCGACCGCCTGATCGCCCGCGGCTATGCCTTGCACCTGCCGCGTCAGGCGGGCCAGCGGGAAGACCGCTACACCCACGCGCTGGGCGACCCGGCGGAAATCGAGGCGATTCTCGCCGCGCGCCAGCAAGGGCCGGGGGAACGCGGGGTCAGTGGCGTGTCGGCTGAGCGGATCGAAGCGCTGGAGGCGCGGATTGCGGCGTTGGAAGAGCGTTTGGCGCTGCTCGAATAAGCCAGCGCTTCAAGGGCCTTATCGCTGCGGTTCGGCGCCCAGACAAGCCAGCGATGAGGCCGGCAGGCACCACACTCAACCCCGAGCGAACGCCACCGCCTTCGCCACCTGCTCCGCCGTCGGCCGCACTCCGGTGTAGAGCACGAACTGCTCCAGCGCCTGCAAGGCGATCACTTCCAGTCCGGTAATCACCGCCTTGCCACGGGCCTCGGCCGCGGCGATCAGCGGCGTGCGCGCCGGCATCGCCACCACGTCGAACACCGTCTGCGCTGCAGCGATGGCCGCCAGGTCGAACGACAGCTCTTGCGCCTCCGCGCCGCCAGTCATGCCGATAGGCGTCACGTTGACCAGCAGCGTCGGCCGCAACTCACCCAGTTCCGCCTGCCATTCATAACCGCAGTTCTGCGCCAGGCTCCGGCCCGCCGCTTCGTTGCGGGCAATCACGGTGCCGCGCGTAAAGCCGGCATCACGAAATGCACTGGCCACCGCCTTGGCCATGCCGCCACTGCCACGCAGGGCAAACGGCTGCGCCGGGTCGAGCCGGTGCTGTTCGATCAACTGGCGCACCGCCAGGTAGTCGGTGTTGTAGGCCTTGAGGTGGCCGTTGCTGTTGACGAGGGTGTTGATGGAATCGATGGCCGCGGCGGATGGGTCCAGCTCGTCCACCAGGGCAATACAGGCTTCCTTGAACGGCATCGACACGCCGCAGCCGCGGATGCCCAGGGCGCGGATGCCACCGATGGCGGCCGGCAGGTCGGTGGTGGTCATGGCCTTGTAGTAGTAATCCAGCCCCAGTTGCTCATACAGGTGATTGTGGAAGCGCACGCCGAAGGTGCCGGGGCGGCCGGCGAGGGAAATACAGAGGATGGTGTCTTTGCTGGGGGTCATGAACGGACTCCTGGAAACGGCGAAAGGCACAGTATGCCCAACCTCGCCGCAGACCGTTGATCGGCCCTTACATAACCTTTACTCAGCCCCCCGCAACTCCGCTCCCGGCCGCGGTCATAGTGATATCCCCGGCCCGTCTTTCCGGTCGGGGTAACGCCCTGCGAGGAATCAACATGAACCGTCATATCCCCGGTATCGCCCTGCTGATCGGCGCCCTGGCCCTGTCCGGACAAGCCTCCGCCCATGGCGGCGGTGGCTGGCAAGGTGCGGGCCCCATACTCGGCGCGGCCGTAGTGGGTGCCGTGGTCGGCGCCGCCGTTTCCGGTGGTCACGACCGTACTGTGGTCGTCGAACGTGCCCCGGCGTATTACCCGCCGCAGCCCGTGTATTACCAACCGCCGCCGCCACCGCCGGTGTATTACCAGCCCTATCCGGTCGTGGAACGCTATGTACCGGTGCCGCCGCCGTATTACCGCGAACGCTACTACGGCCCGCCGCCCGTCTATTACGGCCACCCGCGCTGGTAGTGGGTTTTATCAATGAACACTATTGAGAACACTGATTTCTCGCTGGCCGGATCCACACGTAAGGTACGAGCCATGACCCAAAGGGAGCACTCACCATGGCCAGTATCAGCATCATGTCCGTTATCGGTAGCGCGGTTCCGCCGGCGCTGAGGGAATTGGGGCTGCTGGCCTGCTGGTACCTGGTACGTGACGGCGAGAAGATCGGCGGCCCGATCACCTCGCTCACCGATGCCGAGGCGCTTGCTCAGCGTATCGCCGGCGAAGGCTTCAGAGCCTGAGGTCAACCTTCTTTCCCTTGTGCGTTTGCTCCGCACACCTCCCTTGCCCCGCCTTCTTGGCGGGGCTTTTTATTTGCGGCAGGATAGCGGCCCGCTTTCAGGATGAAGGAACTTCGGCGTGGAGATCGCCAGCAATCTGCTATTTACCGCTGTATTCGTTGGCGCCCTCGGCGTCACCGGTTATATCAGCGCCCGACGGATACGCGAGCGCCAGCGCAGTGTCGCGGACGAATTCGCGGCGGCGCTGAAGCGCCAGGGCGTCGGTGACCACGAAATCCTCCAGGAACAGATCACCCCCGCCAGTCTGATGGAACTGCTGCAAGTGCGACGGATCCTGCGCGACAGCCAGGGCAATCACTACCTCTACATCCACATCAGCGACAGCCCCGGCGTGCTTCGCCCACTGACCCGGGAGCGGGCAATGCTGGCCATGGGTAAAACGCTTTAGGTTCAACCGCGGCGGGTCACCGTCAGGGCCACCGCGGCGATACGCTCGACCCGCTCGTAGCCAGGCTCCAGCAGTTGCTCGCCAAACACGTCCGGGTCGATTTCCTCGTAGAACCAGGCCCATTGCGGCGCGTCGAGGGTGTCGCGCAGCGCCGCCAGGAGCGGGTCGCTGCCGTCGACCATGGCCACGCCGGTATACAACACCAGGCTGCCGCCCGGACTCAGGCGCTCAAGCGACTCGCGGACCATGCGCACCGACAACCCCTCGCCAAACGTCCCGCCACCATGGCGATACGTGCGCTTGCGGGCATCGAGCATGTATGGCGGGTTGGCGACGATCAGGTCGAAGCTGCCATTGACGCCCTCCAGCACATCGCTGTAATCCACCACGACATTGCCCAACTCGGCCAACGCCACATTGATCGCGGCGTAGCGCAGCGCCAGCGGGTTGATGTCCAGCGCGCTGACCTGAGCATGGCGCCGCGCCCGGGCGATCAGCAGCGCACCGATGCCCGTGCCGCAGCCGATTTCCACCGCTTGCTCGATCGGCGCGCAACTGTCGCGCAGGTGCGCCTCCACCACACGGGCGAAGCGGTAACTGTCCGGGCCGAAAAACACCGCGTCAGCGGTGTCGGTGGGAAAGCCCGAATGCACCAGCAGCAAGCCATCGACGGTCGACCAGCGCACCTGGCTGCGCAGAGTCTGGTCGCTGGTGCTGATGATTCCGGCCTGGCGCATGTGCTCCAGTTCATCCGGCGACAGCAGCGAGGCTTCGAACGGCCGGTTCCAGCCGAACACTTCGCGCATCGTCCGGGCCGGCAGTTGCTCGACGCGCCCGCTGTAGCGCTGGTGGGTCAGTGGCGTGGCGCAGATGAAACGATAGCCATCGGCGTGCAGACGACGCCCCAGGTGCAGCAGGGCCTCATCAGTTTGACGTTGCTCATCGGTCAGTTGCATGGCTGTGGCCTCCTTTCAGCCCGGTGAGTTGCACGTAGCGCTGGGTTGCCGCCAGCCCGCGTGGGCTGGCATGACGGTCCTCGCCCATGGCGTCGATGAGTTGCGTCACCGACAGCCCATCCGGCAAAGCCGGCAACAACGGCTCGGCGAGGGCGACCGGCCTGTGCCGGCGCTTCTGCAGCTGCCAGTCGCCGGCGATCCAGTCGTGCAGCAGTTGCTTCTCGTAGGGACTGAACACGCCGAACATCACCGCCTTCGGGCCCTCGATCAATTGCCAGAAACGGCTTTCAGCCGGGTCGCGATCGCGCAGGATCCAGCCTTTGTTCTGCAACACCTGGAGAAACGCCGGGAAACTGCCCGGCGCGGACAGCCACTGATTGACCGTGCGCCCGTCCAAGCGGCAGTGGTCAGAATGCAGGTGCTGGCCGAAGATCCGCTTGCGCTCAAGCGCCGCGAGCAATTCGCTTTCCAGGTCGAACCCGGCGGCGATGTCCATGGAGCCGGCGCTCAAGTCATTGAGTCGATAACCGCGGGCGATACGCCGATAGAACGCCTCGCCGTCCTGCTCTGGCCAGAGTTGGCGCAGGGCCTCCAGGGCCTTGCGCGCATGACCGGTGCTGGCGTTGTCGATGGTAACGTGGAGGCGGAAGTACTGCGCGTCAATGCCCAGTTCCTCCAGCTCGAAGGTACTGATCAGCAAGTGCAGGGGAAGCTGTTCATAGCCAAGGTTGTAACCCAGCACTTCGGGCAGGAAACGCTCGCTCTCCTGGCCGAGCGCCAGTTGCAGCGCGCCTTGCAGGTAGCGTTCGTCGGCCAACGGTAGCTGCTCGTGACAGCCCAGGCCGGCGAGCAGGCGGCGGAAAATCACCACGTGGTTGCAGGCCGGTTGGCCATCGCCGAGTTCTTCCAGATAGATGCGGATCAGCCCGTGGTAACGCGGGTCGTCCCAGTGATGCAGGGCGCCCTGCAGCCAGGCGCCGTCGACGCACTTGGTCGGCGTGACCTGCTGGAGAAAATACAGCGCATGTGCGCGGCTGCCGAACATGCGCCGGGGCGCGCCGTCACGACGTTCGGCGAGGTAGTCGGCGTACTGCCGGGCGACCTGCAACGCATGTTCCTGGCTCCACGCCTCCAGTTGCTCGGGAGACGCCGGCAAGTCATCGGCCAGGGCATCGGCGCGACGCAACTGGCCGTTCAACCACGCGGCAGTGTCAGGGCAGTCGCCGCGCAACAAGGCGCGATAGCGGGCCTCCAGGCTGTCGGCCTGTGCTGCGGGAGTGGCAATGACACCCGCCAGATCTGACATTTGATTCATGACCACCCCTCTTCCACGCGCTGACCTTGCTTATCCAAGGGAGGCGCTGCGCGCAGGGGAAGTTCAGAACGATTGCGCCACGTCAGGATGGGCGGGAGGCGGCTTACCTTAGGCTTGCCAGTGCGGGATCGATTAAAGATTATTCATATTTGAGCTAAGGGCTGGAGAGCAATCGACAGGCTCTGAGCCATACTCCAGAATGTCACGATTAGAAAAATAAAAACTCTTGCACAGCCAACGACATACCTTCTTTTAGTGAGCACTTACGTGAAAACCTCTCTTTCGATTCTCAGTCTGCTGCTGGTGCTCACCGGCACCGCCAGCGTTACGTCGAATGCTGTTGCCCAGCCTGCCACTGCCCAGGCGCAACGAGATCCTTCCACCCTTCACCTGGCCTCCGGCAGCGCCATGCTGGTGGATTTGCAAACCAACCAAGTGCTCTATTCCAGCCATCCCGACCTGGTGCGACCGATCGCGTCGGTGACCAAGCTGATGACCGCGATGGTGGTGCTGGACGCCAAGCAGTCCATGGATGAAATGCTCACCATGACCATTGCCCAGACCAAGGAAATGAAAGGCATCTATTCGCGGGTGCGCCTGGGCAGCGAGCTGAATCGCCGGGAAACCCTGCTGATTACCCTGATGTCGTCGGAGAACCGCGCCGCAGCAACCCTCGCCCACCACTATCCGGGCGGCTATGGCGCGTTCATCAAGGCGATGAACGCCAAGGCCAAGGCCCTGGGCATGAGCAATACCCGCTATGTGGAACCGACCGGGCTGTCGCCGAACAACGTTTCCACCGCCCGTGACCTGACCAAGCTGCTGATGGCGGCGCGCAACTACCCGCTGCTGAGCGAACTGAGCACCACCCGCGAGAAGACCGTCGCCTTCCGCAAGCCCAACTACACCCTGGGCTTCCGCAACACCGACCATCTGGTGAACAAGCCCAACTGGGACATCAAGCTGACCAAGACTGGCTTCACCAACGATGCCGGGCATTGCCTGGTACTGCTGACCAAGATGGACAACCGTCCGGTGGCGATGGTGATCCTCGATGCCTTCGGCAAATACACCCACTTCGCCGATGCCAGCCGCATGCGCCAATGGCTCGAGACCGGCAACGCCAAGCCGGCGCCGGCGGTGGCGATTCGTTACAAGGCGGATCGCAGCCAGAATCGGCCGCAGGCGGATTGATCGGACGCTTTATCGCGAGCAAGCTCGCTCCTACAGAGCACATTGCCCCCCTGTAGGAGCGAGCTCGTCGGGGCGCCGAACCGTCGCGATGCGCACCCCAATGAAAAAAGGCCCGGTCATCTGACCGGGCCTTTTTCATTATCAAGCGGTGGTATTCACCGAACTTCCCGCCGAGCTATCACCCGCCTCGGTCAGCGCCTGCAGCAACGCACCGGTCGCCTGCAACAATTGCCCGGTGGTGGTCGCCACCGCCGCCTGGGCGGCCGCTACCTTGACCGACTTGGTGCGATCGTCTTCCTTGCTGGCCATGGCTTCCTGCAGTTGCTTCTGCTGCTCGGCCAGCTGCTTCTGCAACTGCTTGACCTGCTCGCGCAGTTGCTTGACCTCCTGCGACTCGTTCGAATCAGCGGTCTCGGACTGGGTCGCCGCGGCCTTGCCTTCGCTGCGCACAGCAGACAGATCAGCCTTCACAGTGCCTTCGACCGGGGTCGCCTGACCGTCAACGTTGGTTTTCGCAGTCACATTGCTACGCACACCTGCAATCGAAAGGTTCGACGCCAGGGACTGGATGAGATCGGCCATGAGAGAAAACGTCCTGAAATTAAGGTCTGTCATGACATCGGCCGTTACAAACAAAACTTTAGGCCGCCCGTCCCCCATAAATTTCCCGCCCGGTTCTTCGTCCTTCCCCTGATACCGATCTCTGTCCGCGCACCGGCGGGATCGCCCTCCTGAACCGGACCGAGATGGCAATGACCAGACCCCGTTCCCGCAAAGCCCTGTACATCGGCCTGCCGCTCGCCCTGGCGGTGAGCCTCGGCGCAGCCGCCGCCGGCTGGCTGTACTGGAAAGACGACACCGGCTACCCGCGCAAGATCGTCGAGCAGGCCAACGCCCTGCATGAACACATGATCTCGTTCGACAGCCACATCACCGTCCCGCTGGAATTCGGCAGCGCTGGCCGCGAAGCCGACAAAGACGGCCCGGGCCAGTTCGACCTGGTCAAGGCCGGGCGCGGCCGGCTGTCCGGCGCCGCCCTGACCATCTTCGGCTGGCCGGAGCTGTGGAACGGCCCCAACGCCCCGCACCGCCCCACGCCCGGCTTCGTCGACGAGGCGCGGCACCAGCAGGAGGTGCGTTACCAGATCATCAGCGGCATGGTCCGCGACTTCCCCAACCAGGTCGGCATCGCCTACACCCCCGACGACTTCCGCCGCCTGCACGGCGAAGGCAAGTTCGCCATCTTCATCAGCATGCTCAACGCCTACCCGCTGGGCACCGACCTGTCGCAACTGGACCTGTGGACCGCGCGCGGCATGCGCATGTTCGGCTTCAGCTACGTCGGCAACAACGCCTGGGCCGACTCTTCGCGCCCGCTGCCGTTCTTCAACGACACCGCCGACGCCCTCGGCGGGCTGTCGCCGCTGGGTGAGCAGGCCGTGACCAAGCTCAACGACCTGGGCGTGATCATCGATGTGTCGCAGATGTCGACCCTGGCCCTGGAAGACGTCGCCCGCCTGAGCCGTGCGCCGCTGGTGGCCTCGCACTCGGCGCCGCGGGCGCTGGTGGACATCCCGCGCAACCTCAGCGACAAGGAAATGCAACTGATCAAGGACAGCGGCGGCGTGATCCAGATCGTCGGCTTCCCCACCTACCTCAAGCCGCTGAGCAAGCCGACCCTGGACAAGCTCGAAGCGCTGCGTGCCCGGTTCGACCTGCAACCACTGCAAGGCCTGGCCAATGCCCTGATGCCGGGTGACGCGGTGATCGCCATCTGGCCGGAATCGCGCTTCGGCGACTACGCCAGCAACCTCTACGGCATTGTCGAGGCGGAACCCAAGGCCGGGCTCAAGGCGTTCGGCGACGCCATCGACTACGCGGTGAAGAAAGTCGGCATCGATCACGTCGGCATCGCTTCCGACTTCAACGACGGCGGCGGCCTGGATGGCTGGAAGGATGTCAGCGAGATTCGCAACATCACCGCCGAGCTGTTGACCCGCGGCTACAGCGAGGCCGATATCGCCAAGCTCTGGGGCGGCAACTTCCTGCGGGCCTGGGAGCAAGTGCAGAAAGCCGCCCGCCCCGTCGCCTCCCTCACGCCTTGAACCGGAACGCCCGCGCCATGACCGACCGCCGCACCTTTCTCAAACAGGCCGCCGTACTAAGCGCCGGCCTGCCCTTGGCCAGCACCCTGGTCAGCGCCGCCGAACCCGCGCCGCACACCGCCAGCGCCGCCGCGGCCCTGAGCGGCCCGGACAAATGGCGCAACCTGCGCGCGCTGTTCCCGCTGGACCGCGAAACCGCGCACTTCGCCAATTTCCTGGTCACCGCCCACCCACGCCCGGTGCAGGACGCCATCGACTACTACCGCCGCGAAATCGACCGTAACCCCGCCGCCTTGATGGACTGGGAAAGCCAGTACGAGTGGAACCGCGAAGGCGAAGTCCGCGAGTGGGCTGCGCGCTATCTGGAGGTGCGCCCACGGCAGATCGCCCTGACCGGCAGCACCACCGAGGGCCTGGGCATGATCTACGGCGGCCTGAACGTGGCCGCCGACCAGGAAATCCTCACCACCGAACACGAGCACTATTCGACCCACAAATCCCTGGCCTTCCGCACCCAGCGCCAGGGCACCAAGGTGCGCAAGCTGCGCCTGTTCGATAACCCGTGGGAGATCTCCAAGGATCAGGTGCTGAGCACTATCGACAAGAACATCCGCCCGGAAACCCGCGTGGTCGGCATGACCTGGGTGCACTCCGGCAGCGGCGTGAAACTGCCGGCCAGCGAGATCGGCGAACTGATCCGCCAGCACAACCGCAACCGCGATGAATCGCGGCGGATCATCTACGTGGTGGACGGCGTGCACGGCTTCGGCGTCGACAACATGCGCTTCGCCGACTTCAACTGCGACTACTTCATCTCCGGCACCCACAAGTGGATGTTCGGCCCTCGCGGCACCGGGATCATCTGCGCCGCGTCGGAGAAGATGCAGCACCTGACGCCGACCTTCGCCACCTTCTCTCAGGAAGAAGACTTCGCCACCATCATGACCCCCGGCGGCTACCACGCCTTCGAGCACCGCTGGGCGGTGGGCAAGGCCTTCGAATTGCACCTGCAACTGGGCAAGGCCGACGTGCAGGAGCGTATCCACCAGCTCAACGACCAGCTCAAGGCGCGCCTGCTGGAGCACAAGCAGATCCAGTTGGTCACGCCGAAAAGCCGCGAGTTTTCCGCCGGCTTCACCTTCTTCCGCATCAAGGACCGCGACCCGGACGCCGTCGCCGCCTTCCTCTGCGACAACAAGGTGATGGTGGACGCCGTGTACCGCGACGTCGGCCCAGTGATCCGCTTCGCGCCGAGCCTGCTCAACAACGAGCAGGAAATCGACCGGGCCATGGCCCTGCTGACCCAGAAACTCTAGAAATAAGGCCCCTTCATGACCTCCACCTTCTCCCGCCTGACCCTGGCTGCGCTGCTCGGCGCCGCCAGCCTGCCCGCCCTGGCCGCCGACGCCACGCCCGGCGCCGTGCTGCGCGACTGCAAAGCTGCCTGCCCGGACATGGTCGTGCTGCCGGCCGGCAGCTACATGATGGGCACCCCGGACGACGAAGTCGGTCGCCAGCCCGACGAAGGGCCGCTGCACCAAGTGACCTTCGCCAAGCCGTTCGCCATCAGCCGCTTCCAGGTCACCGCGGGTGAGTGGGACGCCTACGTGCGCGAGTCCGGAGCGAAGATCGCCGACGGTGACACCCGCCCGGGCCGTGAATGCAAGGCCAGCAAGCCGCGTTACAAGCAGGGGCCGAAGCAGCCGGCGGTGTGCATGAGCTACCACGATGTCGAGGACTATGTGGCCTGGCTGTCGAAGAAAACCGGCAAGCACTACCGCATGGTCAGCGAGGCAGAACGCGAGTACGCCGCCCGCGCCGGCAGCACCGGGCCGTTCCCGTTCCCGCTGGACCCGGACGCCGAGTACGAAATCAGCCGCAACGCCAACGTCTACGGCCCCAAGGACGGCTACAGCTTCACCTCGCCGGTGGGCAGCTACGCGCCGAATGACTTCGGTGTGTATGACATGCACGGCAACGTCTACGAGTGGGTCGCCGATTGTTATCACGACAGTTATGTCGGGGCGCCGGCCGATGGCAGCGCCTGGGCCACGGCAGGCTGCGACATCGTCAATATTCGCGGCAACGACTGGGGCGAAGCGCCGATCTTTTCCCGCTCGGGCAATCGCAACAATGCCCATGCCACCGCTCGCGGCGACTGGATCGGGTTCCGGGTGGCGCGGGAGCTCTGACGAACGGCAGTAAATTTTTTGCGGGTGGTTTCGTTCATGCGCAGAAGGGCTCTGTGGATGAGGCCCCAGAGACCCGCACAAGGAGCAGTGAGCAATCACACCATCCTGCAAAAAGCTCGAAAATTGGCCAGAAAACCCGTCACCGAAGCATTTGCTTACATTTCCACTGACGGGTTTACGATTCTCGTTCGTCCTTATAAGTGCAGCCCTCAGGTTGAGCGTCGGCTCGACCCCACTTTTTACGAACAAGACAGAAGCAATGGCCCAACAATCGAAAAAGTCCAAATCCAGGTTGTGGTTCCTCGTCCACAGCTGGCTCGCTCTGCCGATCTGGTTCTTCGTGCTGATCGTCTGTGTCACCGGCACCCTGGCGGTGGTCAGCCAGGAGATCGTCTGGCTGGCGAACCCCGACGTGCGCGCCAGCAAGCCTGACGGTGATGCCGAACGCCTGAGCTTCCAGCAGGTTCTCGACGTGCTGCACAAGGCCGAGCCGGACATGGCCGTGCGCTTCATCAGCCAGCCGGACGGTTCGCACTTCGCCCTGACTGCGGCAGTAACCTTCCCCGACGGCACCGCGCCGACGCTCTACGTCAACCCGTACACCGGGGCGATCCAGGGCAAGAGCCCGGAGTTCAACTTCGAAGCCTTCACCCGCGCCTTGCATGGCTGGTGGCTGGTGCCGTTCACCAACGGCTATAGCTGGGGCTGGTATCTGGTGTCGCTGCTGGGCCTGCCGATGCTGGCCTCGCTGGTCACCGGGCTGGTGGTCTATAAGAAATTCTGGAAGGGCTTTTTCAAACCGGTGCTGCGCTTCAACCACGGCGCGCGGATTTTCTGGGGCGATTTCCACCGCCTGAGCGGCATCTGGTCGATCTGGTTCATCGCGGTGATTTCCATCACCGGCACCTGGTTCCTGATCCAGGCGATCCTCGGCGACAACCACATCACGATTTCCACCGAGCCAGTCACCCCGGTCATCGCCCGCGAAGACGTGCCGCTCTCGGACAGCCTGAAACCAGTGCCGCGCATCGACCTCGACGAAGCCACCCGCATCGCCACCACGCAGATTCCCGGCCTCGACGTCACCTTCGCGCAACTGCCGTCGAACGCCTACGGGCACATCTACCTCGGCGGCCGCGGCTGGTATCCGCTGATGTTCCAGACCGCCAACGTCAACCCCTACACCCGGAATGTCGACGCCTCGTTCCTGGTCTCGGACCGCTCGGCGCTGGAGTTCGTCACCGAGTCGATGCGCCCGCTGCACACCGGTGATTTCGGCGGCCTGGCCATCAAATTGATCTGGGCCTTCTTCGGCCTGTTGCTGTCGATGATGGTGCTCAGCGGCCTGCTGATCTGGACCAAGCGCACCGCCCAGGCCACCGCCGCCGCGCTCAAGCGCAGCGAAAAGAAACCGCGATCGCGCCAGGTCGCCCAGGAACCCACCACGCAGGTGCAACCATGAGCCGAGCACAGAATCCCGTCGCCCCACCCAGCCCCCTGCGGCTGGCCTGGCTGAAGTGGCGCTTCCATCTGAACATCCTGCTGTTGCTGATCCCGCTGGGCTTTATGCCCAAGTACTTCGCCGACGCCGCGCTGTTTCGCGGCGACAGCGGCCTGGGCGCGACGCCGATCGACGATATCCAGGTCGGCCCCTGGAGCCTGACCCTCGCCGAACTGCGCGACGAAGCCCCGCGCCAGGACGGACCGGCCGGCTACTTCAAGTCGTTCAACGCGGCGCTGTGCAAGACCTGCATCGGCGAGGTCAAGGCCGCCTACCTGCGTATCGGCAAGCCACGCAGCCTGCGCGCCGCCGGCACGATTTTCTTCGGCACGCCGTACCGCATGGGCACCAGCCTGCCGGTGCCGGAGCGCACCCGCGCCGACGCCGAACTGTGGATCACCCTCGAAGGCTGGGACGGCAGCATGCACCAGGCCTCGGTCCCCCTGGCCAAGGCCTCGCCCGCCACCGTCGCCTGGCTGAACAAACAAGGAGGCAAATGATGAATCTCAAGGCCGGCAGGCTCGCCCTGCCCCTGTTCCTGCTGGCGCTCGCGGGCCCCGCCCTGGCGCACAACCCGATGTGCCAGTGCGAGCCGATCGACGGCGAGCAGATCAAGTGCACCGGCGGCTTCTCCGACGGCAGCGGCGCACCGGGGGTGACCCTGGACGTGATCGGCTACGACGAAAGCGTGCTGGTCCCCGGCAAGCTCGGCGACGATTCGACCCTGACCTTCAAGCGGCCGGCCGGCGAGTTCTATGTGCTGTTCGACGCCGGCCCCGGCCACGTCGTGGAAATCGACTACGCCGACATCGGTGAGCCATGAGCCGGGTCCAGATCGTACGCCCGGCCGGCGCCGGGCATGAAACCCTCTACGTGCTGCTGGTCGCCCTGCTGATCCTGGCGCTCGCCGCCACGGTGGTGGCGCTGCGCGGCGAGCGCGAGGACGAAACCCAGGTCGAAGCCCATCAACTGGATGCCCGCCGCGACCTCAACGCCGCCGAACAAGGCATCTACACCGACCTGCGGGTGGCCTTCGACGAGATCCAGGCGCGCCGCGAAGAAGAGCCGGGGCTGGTCAGCATCGAGTTGCTGGTGGAGGAAGGCTTTGCCCCCTTCGTCGCCGATGCCAGCAGCGTCACCCGTGGCGAACACCAGTGGCGCCAGGTGCCGGGCAATGCCTACCTGGGCCTGAGCCCGCGCCCGGAAACCGCCGGCAGCTTCCTGCTGCTGGTGCCCGAGGCACACGACGGCAATGCCGACGTCTGGCTCAACCGCACCGCCCAGCCCACCTTGCCCGCCGAACTGTCGGCCAGCGCCCTGCAAGGCGCCGGCTGGAAACAGATCGCCGCCCACTATGACGCCGGTGTCACCCGCCAGCATCAGCACTGACCGCCAAGGAATGCCCATGCTCCGCTCCGCCCTCGTCCGCGTTCTCAGCCTGTTCGTCGCCCTTGCCCTGCCCGCCCTGGCCCTCGCCGAAAACGGCAAGCCGCTGCGCATCGGCATCACCCTGCACCCGTACTACAGCTACGTCAGCAATATCGTCGGTGACCGCGCCGAGGTGGTGCCGCTGATTCCCGCCGGCTTCAACCCGCATGCCTACGAGCCGCGCGCCGAAGACATCAAGCGCATCGGCTCGCTGGACGTGGTGGTGCTCAACGGCGTGGGCCATGACGACTTCGCCGACCGCATGATCGCCGCCAGCGAAAAACCGAACATCGCCACCATCGAATCCAACGCCAACGTGCCGCTGCTCGCCGCCACCGGCATCGCCGCCCGTGGCGCCGGCAAGGTGGTCAACCCGCACACCTTCCTGTCGATCAGCGCGAGCATCGCCCAGATCAACAACATTGCCCGCGAACTGGGCAAGCTCGACCCGGACAACGCCAAGTACTACAGCAAGAACGCCCGCGACTACGCCAAGCGCCTGCGCAAGCTGCGCGCCGAGGCCCTGGCGCAATTGACCGAAGCACCGAACCCGTCCTTCCGCGTCGCCACCATCCACGCGGCGTATGACTACCTGGTGCGCGAGTTCGGCCTGGAAGTCACCGCGGTGGTGGAACCGGCCCACGGCATCGAGCCGAGCCCGGCGCAACTGAAAAAGACCATCGACCAACTGCATGCGCTGGACGTCAAAGTGATCTTCTCCGAGATGGACTTCCCGTCGGCCTACGTCGAGACCATCCAGCGCGAAGCCGGGGTCAAGCTCTACCCGCTCACCCACATCTCCTACGGCGAGTACACCAAGGAGAAATACGAGGTGGAGATGAAGCGCAACCTCGACACCGTGGTCCGGGCGATCAAGGAGAACCAGGCATGACCGTGGCCGAGAACGTCGTCGCCGCACCGCGCGGGCCGTCCATCGAGTTCAGCGGCATCGACCTGACCCTGGGCCGCACGCGGATTCTCGATCAGGTCAGCTTCCAGGTCGCGGCCGGCAGCGTGCACGCCATCGTCGGCCCCAACGGCGGCGGCAAGAGTTCGCTGATCAAGACCCTGCTCGGGCAAATGCCGCACCAGGGCCGCCTGGCGCTGAACTGGCCGGACGACGGCCAGGTGATCGGCTACGTGCCGCAAGCCCTGGAGTTCGACCGCGGCCTGCCGATGACCGTGGACGATTTCATGGCCGCCATGTGCCAGCGCACGCCGGCCTTCCTCGGCCTGTCGCGGCGGGTGACGCCGGCCATCGACGCGGCCCTGGCCCGGGTCGGCATGCAGGACAAACGCAAGCGACGCATGGGCGCGTTGTCTGGCGGTGAGCGCCAGCGGGTGCTGCTGGCCCAGGGGCTGATCCCGGCGCCGCAACTGCTGGTGCTGGATGAACCGATGTCGGCGCTGGACGAAGCCGGTGCCCAGGTGTTTGAACGCCTGCTGCAGGAGTGGCGCCAGGCCGGGACCACCGTGCTGTGGATCGAGCACGACCTCGAAGCCGTGGCACGCCTGGCCGACCGGGTTACCGGGCTGAGCCGGCGAGTGCTGTTCGACGCGCCGCCGAAAGAAGCGCTGACCCCTGAGCGGCTGCTCGGGCTGTTTTCCATTCACCCGCGCAGCGAGAGCACCGCCTGATGAACTACGAAGAATTCCGCCTGCTGATCCAGGGCTGGGCGTCGTCCGGCTACCTGCCCGAAGCCCTGGCCTACGGTTTCGTGGTCAACGCCCTGCTCGCCGGCCTGATGATCGGCCCGGTGCTCGGCGGCCTCGGCACGCTGGTGGTGGTCAAGCGCTTCGCCTTCTTCTCCGAGGCCGTGGGTCACGCGGCGCTGACCGGCGTGGCCATCGGCATCCTCCTCGGCGAACCCTACACCGGCCCCTACGGCAGCCTGTTCGGCTACTGCCTGCTGTTCGGCATCCTGCTCAACTTCCTGCGCAACCGCACCGGCCTGTCGCCGGACACCCTGATCGGCGTGTTCCTCTCGGTGTCGCTGGCGCTGGGCGCGAGCCTGCTGCTGATGCTGGCCGGCAAGATCAACGTGCACATCCTCGAAAACGTGCTGTTCGGCTCGGTGCTCACCGTCAGCGGCCAGGACCTGGTGGTGCTGGGCATCGTCGGCAGCCTGGTGCTGGGGCTGGCGCTGCCGCTGTACAACCGCATCATGCTGGCCAGCTTCAACCCGCAACTGGCGGCGGTACGCGGCGTCGCGGTGAAAAGCCTGGACTACCTGTTCGTGGTGCTGGTGACCCTGGTCACGGTGGCGGCGGTGAAAGTCATCGGCGCGATCCTGGTCGGTGCGCTGCTGGTGATTCCGGCGGCGGCGGCGCGGCTGGTCAGCCAGTCGCTGAAGGGTTTCTTCTGGGCCTCGGTACTGATTGCGACCTTCAGCACCCTGATTGGCATCCTGCTGCCCATCGTCTTCGACCTGCCGGTGCCTTCGGGCGCAGCGATCATCCTGGTTGCCGGCAGCTTCTTCGCCCTCGCCGCGCTGGCGCGCGGTCTGGTTCCACGCCTGCAAGGAAACCCGGCATGACTCCAACTCTCAAGCACCTGAGCCTGGCCCTGCTGCTGGCCGGCCTGCCCCTCGCCAGCCATGCCCAGAGCGCGACGAAACCCGCCGCGCAACAGGCCGCCGGCGTCACCGTGCTGGCCTCGCTGCCGGTGACCTACGGCCTGGGCAGCCTGCTGCTGGACGGCACCTCGGTCAAACTGCAACGGGCGGCGCCGGCGAACATCCCCGCCAGCCGCCAGCCGTCCTACTTCAGCGGTCGCGGCCTGGCGAGCCTGCAGAAATCTGCGGACAAGGCTGACGCGGTGATCGGCCTGCGCTCGATCTGGAACGACGACCCGCTGTACCCGGTGGCGCGCCGGAGCAATATCCGCATCGTCGAAATCGACGCGGCGCGGCCGGTGGACGGCGCGCTGCCGGGCATCGCCGTACAGGGCAACAACGTATTCTCCGGCTACCCGTGGCTGAACCCGACCAACCTCGGGCGCATGGCCGACGTACTGGCCAGCGACCTTGGACGCCTGTCGCCGGCGGACCAACCGAAAATCCAGAGCAACCTCGCCGCCATCAAACGCCAGTTGCTCGACCTCAGCGCCAGCAGCGAAGCGAAGCTGGCCGAGGCCGACAACCTCAGCGTGGTCAACCTGTCGGATCGCCTGGGCTACCTGATCGGCGGGATGAACCTGGACCTGATCGACCACCCGCAAGTGGCCGACGACCAATGGACCGCCGAACAGCTCAAGCACCTCGGCGACGAATTGAAAGGCCAGGATGTTGCTGTGGTGCTGCACCACAAACAGCCGAGCCAGGCCGTGGCGGACGTGATCGCCGCGTCCGGCGCGAAGCTGGTGGTGGTGGATACCGACAGTGACGACACCTTGGCCGGGTTGAAGGCCGGGGTGGAACAGGTGGTGGGGGCGTTGGCGGGGAGTCAGGGTTAAACCAAGGGCCCTGTAGGAGCGAGCTTGCTCGCGAAGGGCCGCACGGCGGCCCCCGCCTTTTATTGCTTCATACACCGCTGATACCGCTCATCTACCCGCTTGGCGAACCACGCCGTGGTCAATTGCCGGGTAATCTTCGGGCTCTTCAGCTCGATCCCCGGCAACACCGCCCGCGGCACGCGCTTACCTGCCGCCTTGTCGGCCAGGGCAAAGACCTGTTGGTACAAACGGCTTTCCTCGAACTCATAACGGTCGCCCTTCTCCAACTGACTACGCAGGGTCGGGTTGCGCATGCCGAACTCCTCGCCCAGCCGCCGCGCCGCCTTTTCGGTACTCCCTGGCAGAATCGAACCCGGCGCGATCAGGTCGCCATCCAACGCCAACTCCACGCCCGTGACCCGGCCCAGCGCGCTCTGAAACGCGGCGTTGCGGCTGGCGTACCAGCCCGCGTTGAAATCGGCGAAGCGATACAGCGGCTGGTCGTAGTTGGCCGGATACCCAAGCAAATGGGCGATGCCGAAATACATCCCGCCGCGCCGGCTGAACACCTCGTTGCGCAGGCTGCCGTCATGCGGGTAGGGATAGTCACGGGCATGGGCCTCGGCAAAATCGATGCTGACCTGCATTGGCCCGCCGGTGCGCACCGGGTTCAAGCCGCCGAGCAGCGACTTGCCCAACGGCAGCGAGCCGGTCAGTTCGTCATAAAGCTGACTCAGCTCCCGCTCACTGCGCACCGCCGCCAGGCGCTGGTTCCAGGTTTTGCCATTGGCCGAGCGGGTGTCGAGGGCGGCATCCACCAAGGCTTTCGGCACGAATACCCGGGCGGCGCGGCGGTCGATTTCTTCGCGGGCGATACGCCCGAGGTTGGGGACTTTGGGATCGGCGCTGAAGGTGGATTCCTGCTCGGTCACCGCCAGCACCGCGCAGATATTCGACTGGCTGGGATCGAGCTTCTGAGTGGTGAACGCCGTCTCGATGTCGCGGGCCCAGCCCTGACGATCACTGACGCTGGCCGGCAGCAGCGCGGCGATGCGCGCCCGCGCCTGCTCCGGTGTCACCTGCTGTTTCGCCTGCTGGCCAGCGCAACCGGCCAGCAGCAACAGCACCAGCATCAACCCCGTCAATCGGCTCACTGGCTTCACTCCCCTGCCCGGACAATGCGAACACGGTAGCGGGGGCCAGCGGCCCAGGGCAAGACGCTACTTGAAACTACCCGGCAGGCGCCTGCGGTTGGTGATTTCCTCAAACCCTCTGGCGCCCGGTATGTCCGACTTCAGCGGGATCGAATCGTCCTCGAGATTCGCCAGCACCTGCTCGTAGTTTCGCTTGACCACCTGGTGCGCCGACTGTTCCCGCTCAAGATCGCTGGCCAGGTCCTGGCAGCGGGCGCGCAAGTCGCGCAACTGATCCTTCAGGTCGAGAATGGACTGTTCCTGCAGGATCGCCTCGCCCTTGAGTTCGTCGAAATCCGCCTGGCTGCGCAGCAGCTCTTTTTCCGCCTTGCCCAGCGCCCGCTTGCTCGCACGCAGTGCCTTTTCCTGCTCGCTGGAGTGTTCGGCGCTGGCATCGGCCAACTGCCCGAGCAACTTCTTCAACGCCGCCGGTTTGAACTCGACAAGATCAGTGGCACGCTCATCGTCCGGCAGGATGACCGACGCCACCGCCGTGAATTTCACCCCGGCGAGAAACTGCAGTTTCTTCGGCAGCGGGTTGTTCTTGCCGTAATCCGCACGCAAGGTGCGCTCCAGTGTCTTGCCCGATTTGCGTGCCATTCGCTTGGGTCTCCTGTTCAGCAGCCCGGTTTGCTCAGTTCGGTACCGATGGTCACCGCCGTTACCTTCACCGCCTTGAAACTCTGGTTGGCGACCTCATCGAAGTCGCGCTCGCAGTTGAAGCGGGTGTCGATGACGAAATCCTGGCCCTTGGTTTTTTCCATGGCCTCGCTCCACTGGTTCGAGGCGTTGATGGCGGCATCGTCGGCCAGCACAGCCTCCAGCAGAACCTCGGTGAAGTTGACCGCGTGCGGCCCCTGCCAAAGCGCATACACCGAGGGGTCAGCGGCGTTGCCGCACAGGTGCAGGCAGTCGGCATAGAACTCCAGCTGGCCGCCGCTGGATTCACTCATCGCGCCGAAGGTCAGCGGCTTGTTGGCGGGCGGTGCGAAGGTGCCGATGAAGCTGGAAAGATCGGCCTTGCACGACGGCGAAAGCTGCAGGCGCAGTTCACTGACAGTGCCGCCCGCGGCGTTGGCGGAGATTTCGCAGCCCTGCACGCGGTAGCTGTGGACATCCCCCGCCGAGGTCCTGGCAATCCCGGCGATGGATTCGAAATAGCGCAGGTTGGTGCCAAGCATCTCGCCATTGAAGACCTGGGCCACCGTGGCCTGGGCCTGAGCCAGTGTTGGCAGGCAAGCGAGCGTAAGGGTCGAACCGAGAACAGCCAGTGCGCGGGAAGCCATCGATACATCCTGTCAGTGTGGAAATCCAGCGCGCACTCTAAAGCAGGAAATATCGAATTGCCATCAACCTCAGGGCTGCTCCCCGACCAGGAAGGTCTTGCTGATCTGGCGGAATTTCTCGTGGCCGGCGCTGCGCATCAGTTCGAACAGCACCATTTCGCGGGTGACGATCTGCGCTCCGGCATCGCGCATGCGTTCGAGGCCGGTGGCTTTGCTGAACGCGATGCGGCTGTCGCAGGCATCGGCCACCACGAACACCTGCTTGCCCAGCGCCAGCAGTTCGAGCACGGTCTGCAGCACACAGACGTGGGTTTCCATGCCGCACACGATCACCTGCTCGCGGGCCAGCAGCGTGGCGGGCAGGCATTCGCCGGCCACGCAGGAAAAGTGCTGTTTCTCCACCACCGTGGCGCTGGCTGCGACGTCCAGCAGGCTGGCGACGGTGTGGCCGAGGCCCTTGGGGTATTGCTCGGAAATCACCGTCGGTAGCCCAAGCTCTGCGGTGGCGGCGAGCAGCCAGCGGGTGCGCGCCAGGGTGCCAGCGGGGTCGCTGACCGCGCCGATGAGTTTTTCCTGAACGTCGATGACCAGCAGCGTGGCCTGGGAGGAATCGATCAGCATTGCGTGGTGGCTCCTTGCAGTCGGGGGGTGTCCGACTATGCAAGCCCGGGGTGCCGATGGCAACCGCCGGGCCGGCATCGCCGGGCTAGGCCGTCAGGCGCAGGGGCTCCAGCGCAGCGCTGAGCACACCCAGCACGCGGTCTTCATGTTCGTGGATGAAGAAGTGCCCGCCCGGAAACACCTCCAGGGAGAAATCGCTCTGGGTTTCCGCACGCCAGGCCAGCAACTGCTCCTCGCTGGCGCGGTCGTCTTCGCCGCCGAAGACGTGCAGCGGACAGCGCAGGGCCGGACGCTGGCGATAGGCGTAATGCCCGCAGAGCAGGAAGTCGGCGCGCAGGATCGGCAGCATCAGGCTCATCAGCTCTTCATTGGCCAGCACTTCCTCGGGCGTGCCCTGCAAGGTGCGCAACTCGTCCATCAGCTCGGCATCGCTTTTCGCCTCGCGCAAACGGGCGCCGTCATACTCCTCGCGGCGACTCGGCGCGGCGGTGCCGCAGGCGAACAACGCCACCGGCGGGCGACAGCCCAGCGCCTGCAGTTCATGTACCAGCTCAAAGGCCAACAACGCGCCGAGGCTGTGGCCCAGCACGGCGTAGGGCTGGTTGGCGGTCAGCCGTTGTTCGGCCGCCAGTTGCCGGGCCAGCGCGGCCAGGTCAGTGTGCAGCGGCTCGGCCAGGCGGGCGCCACGGCCCGGCAACTCGACCGGACGCACGTTCAGCCAGGCCGGCAATTTGCGCCGCCAACGGCTGTAGACCATGGCGCTGGCGCCAGAGTACGGCAGGCACAACAGGGTCAGTGACGACACGCCAGGCCCCTCAGGATGCCGCCGCTGCGGCGGCCATCTTCTGACGCAGGCTCAGCGGGCGCATGTCGGTCCAGACCTCGTCGATCCAGGCCAGGCAGTCCTTCTTCAGGCCGCTTTTGCCGGCGGTGCGCCAGCCTTCGGGGATCGCTTTGTAGTCGGGCCAGATCGAATACTGCTCTTCGTGGTTGACCACAACCTGGAACACGATGTCGTCGCGATCGAAAACGGAAGTCATTGCTTGTCTCCTTCATTGAATGAGCGCACCCCGCCGGGGCGTGCGTCGATGATCTATGAACGAGCGAGGCGGGCCGGAAATTAACCCGCCCCAGCGGGCATGGTGGGGATGAGGCTAAAAGCTGAAGCGGTAACTCACGTCCGAGTGGTTCGACGGGCCTGGCAGCCCGACGATACCGGGCGCGGTCGGCGTTGCCGTGCCGTTGGACACCGCGTAATCGAGCATGGCCTGCGGCTGGTCAGCGGGATGGGTCGGGCCGTTGGCCAGCTCGAGCCGGGCGATGTCCGGCGGTGATATCCAGTTGCCCGCGTGGGGTCGGGAGGTGCCGGGCCGCGGGTCGCGGTTGAAGTCGCCGAGCATCACGAACGGCGTCTCGGTATGCCAGCTCACCTCACGCAGCACCCGCGATGAATTGGCCCCGCCTCCCGAAATGGCGTGGAAGTTGAACACCGTCACGTGCTCATGGTGCAGCGCCGACCAGCGCCTCACCCGGATGCCCAGTGCCGGGCGGTAAACGGGGGCGGTCACGGTGACGCCATCGGAGACGACCACCATGTCATGGATGTCCAGATCGCTGGTTCCCCGCACAACGATCGCCAGGTTGACCCGCAAGCGCTGAACATCGAGAAAGAACACGTGATAGACCTCAGGACGCGCGACCGTCCCCAGGTTCCACAGGTAATGGTCGATCTGGTGGGCAACGCCGAACTGGTCGTTGACCTGCAACTGCGCGCTGAGCGTCGCGGAGGCGGGCGCACTGCCCGCCTCCTGCAGGACCACGATGTCATTGGCCCGCGCCAGTTGCAGCACCCGGGTGCGCCACTTCGACTCCGTGGAGGCCGAAGCGCCCTGCATGTTCCAGGTGGCGATAGCGAAACTGAGCGTCGGCCCGCTCTCCTCGGGTCTGCCGATTTCAATCTGCGGCGAGCCGTTATGGACCATGACCCGCGCGGGGTAGTCGTTACTCCCCTGCAGGCGGATATGGGCATGCCAGGGACCGCACGCCGCACCGACGATATGCTGCAAGCGGCGCAGGGCATCGCTGGCATCGAGGAAGAACGGGCCGGCGTGGCTTCTCAGGCCGTTCATGATCAGCGCATGGTGCAGGTGGTAGAAACTCAACAGCGTCGAATACAGGTGCGCCCGCGGTGCCGCATGAATGGCACGCATGAGCGTGTTGTCGTTGTAGAGCCTGGCGAATGACTCGGACAGCGCTTTGGCAAAGTAAGCCTGCTCCGTTTCATTGCGGCTTCGCATGTACTGGAAGGACACCACATACGACAGGTAGGCAGCCGTGTGCTGGGCGGTTTCAGCGGCCGTCGGCAACAACAGGACGATGTCCCTGACGATCACTTCAAACTGCGTTTGCAGTTCCGTATCGGCAAGGCCGGGGGTTAAATGGGCATCAATATAGTCAGCAATGGTTCTATCAACAGGCATGACGCAACCTCAGGGTGAACCGCGATACAACACATACAGGCGGTCAGCCAATACACCCAGGTCAACGCGTTCAGTGGCCATGAGGTTTGAACTGACGGTCGGCGGGCTGGTGGAATTGCCGTCGTAGCCATACTGGAAAAGGTCACGATTGTCTGGCGCGGAGGCCGGGCCATTGAACACGACGTTCAACAGACCGTTGTGGACAACGGCAGCGGGCGCGTTGGTGTATTTTTCCGCGACGAACAACCGCGGCCGCGTCCAGTTGGTGCCACCGTCGAACTTCAATAACAGGTGATTGCCCTGGTTGTTGGTGGCGAATACATGAATCAGGCCCTGATACCAGATAACCGTGGGCGGGTTATCGCAGAGCAACGGCTTGTCGCTTTCTTCATACATCCACTGTTCATCGGACCACGTGGTGAAATCCCTGGTTTTGCGCCAGGCGATGATCTTGTTGGGGCGGCTGTAGAACATGTAGAGCATGCCGTCCATTTCCACGAATGCGGGTGGCCGGGTAATGTTCTTGAGGTTCGGCAACGGCCCCATGATGAATACGCCGGTGACATCGTCATAGAGGAAGCGCCAACAGGCCGAACTTCCGTCCGCCCCCTTGACCACCACGAAGACATACAGGTTTTCACCCCCGGTGAAGATTGCCGGCGCCTGGCTCGCGTAGATCCGCGGGCCCAGGTCCATCGGCGCACTCCAGGCCCCCCGCTCTGTTTTTGTAATGACCTTGATCTGCCCCCAGATATCGAACTCATCGATATACACGCAGAACAGCTTCCCGCCATGAACCGCTACCCCGCAGCCGCCTCGCGTCGACGCGGGGGTTTGCAACGAGTGATTGAATATTCCGTGAGCGCTGGAGGTGTAGAAAATATGCATGCCGGTATTCGCGCAACTGAATGAAGCGCCAGTACAACAGCAACAACCCGGCTGTTCAGCCAGATGCGCGCGCTTATTGGCGTAAGAAAACCCACTGCCCGGCCAGAGCAACTTCGGCTTCGCCAATGGGCCATTCGAATACTCCCCGCGCCCTGCCCTGGAACATTCTCCGTTGACCTTATGGCGCTCTACTACACTGGCTCACTTAGCGAACACGAGCGAGACATGATGAACCGGCTCACCTCCCTGATCTGCGGCATGCTGCTTTCCGTGGCCAGCGTATTCCCCGCCAGCGCCGCACCGCCGAACGCGCCGATCTACTTCGGTGACATCACCTGGGAAAGCGGCAGCTTCACCACCGAGTTGTTGCGGTTCATTGTCGAGCACGGCTATGGCTACCCCACCGATACGCTGCCGGGCAGCACGGTGAGCATGGAAGTGGCGCTGGCGCGCAACGATATCCAGGTGATCGGCGAAGAATGGGCGGGGCGCAGCCCGGCCTGGATCAAGGCCGAACAAGCCGGTGAAGTGTTCGCGATCGGCGATACGGTGAAAAACGCCGACGAAGGCTGGTGGGTGCCGGAATACGTGATCAAGGGCGATGCGCAACGCGGCATCGAACCGCTGGCCCCGGAGCTGCGCTCGGTCACCGACCTCAAGCGCTATGCCGCCGTGTTCCAGGACCCCGAGGTGCCAGACAAGGGGCGTTTTCTCAATAGCCCCAGCGGCTGGACCTCCGAGACCGTCAACAGCCAGAAGCTCAAGGCCTATGGCCTGGACGGGTTGTACGTGAACTTTCGCAGCGGCTCGGGCGCGGCACTGGATGCCGAGATCACCTCGTCGATCCGCCGCGGCAAGCCGGTGCTGTTCTACTACTGGTCGCCAACCCCGCTGATGGGGCGTTTCCCGTTGGTGCGCCTGGAAGAGCCGGCCTTCGACCCCGCCGCCTGGGCCACCCTGACCGATGCCAGAAACACCGACCCCAAGGGCAGCCGCTCGTTGCCGGCCAAGCTGTCCATCGGCGTGTCAGCCGCGTTTCGCCAACACTATCCGGAACTGGTGGCTTTCTTCGCCAAGGTCGACCTGCCGATCGAACGCCTGAACAAGGCCCTGGCGCAAATGAGCCAGCAACGCCAGGAGCCGGCGACGGCGGCGCGGGACTTTCTCAAAGCCAACCCGCAGATCTGGCGGCAATGGGTGCCCGCCGACGTGGGTGACAAGGTCCAGGCCCAGTTGTAAACCTGGGGTTTGTACGACAAGTCGCCGAGGGGGGGGGGTTCTGGGGTGGCGGGTGGCCGGGCGGGGGCTTTGCGTACAAAGCCCAGTGGGTTGTGT